>NZ_JBPQTS010000004.1:0-87683 GCF_051386455.1 Streptomyces sp. URMC 124 | reverse complement strand
GGAGCCGGTGGCCGAGGCCGCGACCGAGGTCGCGGAGAAGCCCAAGCGCACCCGCAAGACCGCCGCCAAGAAGGCCGAAGCCGCGGTGGACACCGCCGAAGCCGTCGAAGCCGAGGCCAAGCCCAAGCGCACCCGTAAGGCCGCCGCCCCCAAGGCGGACGCCACGGAGGCCGCCGAGGCCGAGGTCAAGCCGAAGCGCGCCCGCGCCACCAAGAAGGCCGTCGCCGTGGCGGAGCCGGTGGCCGAGGCCGCGACCGAGGTCGCGGAGAAGCCCAAGCGCACCCGCAAGACCGCCGCCAAGAAGGCCGAAGCCGCGGTGGACACCGCCGAAGCTGTCGAAGCCGAGGCCAAGCCGAAGCGCACCCGCACCACGAAGAAGGCCGCCGCCGCGGTGGCCGAGCCCGTGGCCGACGCCGAGGCCAAGCCCAAGCGCACCCGTAAGGCCGCCGCCCCCAAGGCGGACGCCACGGAGACCGCCGAGGCCAAGCCGAAGCGCACGCGCGCGAAGAAGGCTGCGGCCGCGCCCAAGGCCGAGGCCACCACGGAGGCCTGACGCCCGGTCCACTGACGAAGGCCGGTCACCCCACTGCGGTGGAGTGACCGGCCTTCGCCGTCCCACGGGCCGACGGCGCCGAGCCCCCGCAGGCCGCAGGCGACCGCGCGTTAGCCTCGACCCATGAGCAGGCCGCCCTTTCTCACCTTGCCCTCGTGTGCCCGTGCGCACCGGTTGTCCACCCCCCGCGGGGAGTTCGCCGTGCACGACGCGCAGCCGTCCTCCCCGCCGCGCGGCACCGTGCTGCTCGTGCCGGGGTTCACCGGCAGCAAGGAGGACTTCATCGCTCTGCTGGAGCCGCTCGCGGCGGCCGGGTACCGGGCCGTCGCCGTGGACGGGCGCGGCCAGTACGAGACCGAGGGGCCGCGGGAGGAGGCGGCGTACGCGCTGGGCGAGTTGGCGAGCGACGTCCGCGCGCAGGCGGAGGCGCTCGGCGGCGGGGTGCACTTGCTGGGGCACTCGCTCGGGGGGCTGATCTCCCGCGCCGCGGTCCTGGGCGGCGGCGACGGCAGCGCGTCCCCGTTCCGTTCGCTGACCCTCATGAGCTGCGGCCCGGCCGCGATCTGCGCGGCGCAGCAGGAGCGCACGCGCCGCCTGGTCGCGGCGCTGGGCGCGTACGACATGGACGCGGTGTGGCTGGAGATGCGCAGGGCGGACGGGGAGAGCGCGCCTGCCGCGCCCGTCCCGGCGGAGCTGGACGCCTTCCTGCACCGCCGCTGGATGGGCACGGTGCCCGAGCAGCTGATGGCGACCGGCAGGCAGTTGACGACCGAGCCGGACCGTACGGCGGAGCTGGCGGCGGTGCCGCTGCCCAAGCACGTGGTCTCGGGCGCCGTGGACTACGCCTGGCCGGTGCCGTCGATCGACGCGATGGCGAAGGAGCTGTCGGCGGTGCGTACGGTCGTCGAGGGCGCCGAGCACTCCCCCAACGCCGAGCGCCCCGGGCCCACGGCGGAGGCGCTCGTCCGCTTCTGGGACCTGTCCTGAGCCCCCCGGGGCCGGGCGTCAGCTGCGCGTGACGGTCGCGACCGTGAAGAGCCCGCCGTCGGGGTCGCGCAGCGTCGCCTCGTGCCCCACCTGCGACTCCCCCGGCTCCGCGGCCACCGTGCCGCCCGCCGCGAGCGCGGACTCGACGGCCTTCTCCACGTCGTCGACGCAGAAGTAGACGTGCCAGCGCGGCCGGATCTGCGGGTCGGGGGCGGCCTCGATGGCCCCGCCGCGCAGACAGGCCACGGTGTGGCCGCCGGACCGCACCATGACGACCTCGTCCTCGTAGCGGACCTCGCAGCCGTCGGGCCGCCCCGTGGCCCACTCGAAGACCTCGCCGTAGAAGATGGCGGAGGCGAACGCGTCGCGGGTGCGCAGCTCCAGCCAGGCGGGGGCGCCCTGGCGGCCGATCCGCCACTCGCGCAGGGTCTTGCCCTCCCAGAAGCCGAAGACGGCCCCCGCGGGGTCGGCGGCGAGCGCGGCGCGGCCGGGCCCGACGGTGAGCGGGCCGACGGCGACGGTGGCGCCGCGCTCGCGGATGCGCGACGCGGTGACGTCGGCGTTCTCGACGGCGAAGTAGGAGGTCCAGGAGACGGTGACGGAGACGCCCATGCGGCGGGCGACGTTGCTGATGCCGGCGACGGGCCTGCCTTCGGAGAGGGCGACGGAGAAGTCCTCCCCGAGGCTGCCACGGCGGAAGGTCCAGCCCATGACGGCCCCGTAGAAGTCCTGTGACGCGGCGAGGTCGCCGGTCAGCAGGCTCACCCAGCACGGTGCCCCGGGCACGGCACGGTCCAAGACCGACATGGCCGATCGCCTCGTTTCTGTTCCGGATCGCGGTCGGGAGTCCCCGTCAGGGGTGGCCGGGCCGGTGGCCGGACCCCCTGCCAGGGTTCCACTCGACTTCCCCGTATGCATTCCGGCACGCGCGTTCGCCGTGGAGTTCGTCCTATCCGTGGGAGGCCCGGCCGCCTGTGCGGTCGGGCGCCCGGCCCGGGCCGGCGGGACCCGCGGTCAGAACTGCGTGTGCAGGTGGTCCCAGAAGCCGTCCCGCAGGGCGCGCCTGAGGTCCGCGTGCCCGCGCAGGGAGAGCCCGAGCAGCGCCTCGGCCTCGACGAGCAGCTCCTGGTCGACGGCGCCGGGCAGGATGGGGTGGCCGGGCAGCAGCTCGGCGACGGTGTCGCGCCCGCGGGAGGCCAGCCACTGGGCGGCGACCTGGGCCCCGACGAAGCGCACGTCGTCGCGGCCGGGCGCGGGCCGGCCCGCGGCGGCGGTGTCGGCGAACACCTCGGGCGCGGTGCGCCGGGTGACGTACGGCTTGCAGAAGTCGAGGTCGAAGGTGCGCTGGCTGTCGACCTCCCACAGCAGCGGCTCGGCCTGGTTGCGCCCTCCGGTGGCCTCGATGCCCCACAGGTGGACGCGGGCGCCGTAGCCCTGGGCGGCCTCGACGGCCGAGACCAGGTCCTCGTCGCCGCCGATGAGGGCGGCGTCGCTGATGGCCCGGTGGCGGGCCAGGGACTCCAGGTCGGTGCGGATGAGGGAGTCGACGCCCTTCTGCTGGTTGTTGGCGTTGAGGTTGCCGAGGCGGACCTTGACGTCGGGGAGCTCGGCGATGCGCTGCTGCTCGGTGGTGTGGATGCGGCGGCGCGCGCCGTCGTACCAGTAGACGCGCAGCAGCCGGCTGTCGGGGAAGATCGTGCGCGCCCGGTCGATGAACGCCTCGATCAGCCCCTCGGCGTCGAGGTCGAAGGAGCGGCGGTCCTCGGTGCCGGCGACGAGGCGGCCGGCGGCGGCGTACACGTAGCCGGCGTCGACGAAGATCGCGTGGGTGGACGGGGTGGTCGCGACCTCGGCCAGCACGCGCGTGAGGAGGTCGTTGGTGCGCTCGACGGCGGCGGCGATCGCCTTCAGGTGCTCGGGGGACTCAGCCATGGGAAGTCATCTCGTTCGGTTACCTGCCGGACACGTTCCGTTGCATGGATTCAACAACTCTTAGTCAAGTTAAAAATTTCCTTAGCGTAGGGAATGGTTTCAGGGGTAACCTCGTTGTACCCGTACGGAACGCGCCCCGCCGACGCGGCGTGCTCCGTCAGCCATGCAGTTCTCCTCAGGAGGATCAGACGAAGGGAGAAGCCCTTGCGCTTCGAAATCATGCGCCTGGACGACGTCGACGGCACGGCCGTCGACAGCACCGTCGTGGACGCCGCCTCCGTCAACCGGATCGTGCAGCAGGCCGCCTTCACCGGCCAGCGCATCTACATCCGCCCAGCCACCTCCGCGGCACAGTAGCGGGCACGGCAGCGCCGGCGCTCCTCCGCGAACGACGACACCCCCGTACGGACTGTCCGTACGGGGGTGCCGTCGTTGCTGCCTCGGTGCCCGGAGGCCGTCACTTGGCCGCGATCACCTGCGTGATGCCGTTGATGATCTGCTGCACGGCCAGCGCCGAGAGCATCATGCCCGCGAGCCGCGTCACCAGCACCACGCCGCCGTCCTTGATCACCCGGATGATCAGCAGCGAATAGCGCATGACCAGCCACAGCACGACGTGCATGGCCGCGATCGCCGCCCACACCGAGACCTGCGCGCCGACGGAGTCCGCGTGCTGCACCGCGAGGATCACCGAGACGATCGCACCCGGGCCGGCCAGCAGCGGCATGCCCAGCGGCACGAGCGCCACGTTGACGTCCTTGGTCTGCGTCGGCTCCTCCGACTTGCCGGTGAGCAGGTCCAGCGCGATCAGCAGCAGGAGCAGACCGCCCGCGATCATCAGGGCGGGGGTGGTGATGTGCAGGTAGTCCAGGATCTGCTGGCCGCAGATGCCGAAGACGGTGATCACGCCGAAGGCGACCGCGGCGGCCTGCCAGGCCATCCGGCGCTGGACCTTGGCCGGGCGGCCCGAGGTGAGCGCCAGGAAGATCGGGGTGATCCCGGGCGGGTCCATGATCACGAAAAGGGTGAGGAAGAGGGATCCGAAGACGGCGAAGTCGAACACAGATGAGCCTTGCGGGAGTGGGTGGTGCGAGCAGATACGTGACGCCCGCCGGGCCCGTACGGGCGTACGGACGGCGCGGGCGGGGGCGTACGGGCGCGGTCACCCGCGCACGGCATCACTGGGAAGGGGACGTGCGGACGCGACCGGACCCGGGAAGGGGGTGGACGGGGTGCGGTCAGCCGCCGGCGCCGGGGACGGGGAACGCGCCCGTGGCCCGGCGCGTGATCTCGCCGTAGATTTCCGGATCGGTCGTGAACTCGCCGAGCGCGCAGGTCTTGCGGCTGCCGTGGTAGTCGCTGGAGCCGGTGGTCAGCAGGGAGAGGTCGGCGGCCAGGCCGCGCAGGCGGGCGCGGGTCGGGGCGTCGTGGTCCATGTGGTCGACCTCGATGCCGTCGAGCCCGGCCGAGGCCAGCTCGGCTATCGCGCTCTCGGAGGCGCAGTTGCCGCGCTTGAGCGCGAACGGGTGCGCCAGGACCGTCACTCCGCCGGCCGCCTTGACCAGGCGGATCGCGTCGAAGGGGTCCAGCTCGTGCTTCTCGACGAAGGCGCGGCCGTCGCCGGCGAGCCACTCGGAGGTGAAGGCGTCCGAGACGCTGTCCACGACGCCCAGCTCGACCATGGCGCTGGCCACGTGCGGGCGGCCGACGGCGCCGTCGCCCGCGATCTGCGCCACGCGCTCCCAGCGCACCGGGACGCCGAGCTCGTTGAGCTTGGCGACCATGGCGCGGGCGCGGGGGACGCGGTCGTCGCGGACCAGGTCCCGCTCGCGGGCGAGCTCGGGCTCCAGCGGGTCGAAGAGGTAGGCCAGCATGTGGACGCTGAAGCCGTCCGGGCCGCCGAGCCTGCAGGAGAGCTCGGCGCCGGTGACGAGGGTCAGCCCGGCGGGGAGCGCCGCGAGGGCCTCGGCGTGGCCGCCGACGCCGTCGTGATCGGTGAGCGCCACGACGTCCAGCCCGGCGGCGGCCGCGTTGCGGACCAGCTCGGCGGGGGTGTCCGTGCCGTCCGAGGCCGTGGAGTGGGTGTGCAGGTCGATGCGCACGACACGGCTCCTCACGGCGGACGGCGGACAGGGACCGCTTCAGGATAACCGCCGCACGGCCCGGCACCGGGACGCCCGACCGCCCGGCCGGACGACCCCGCGGCCGACCGGCCGACCGCGGGCGCTAGCGGGTCGCCGGGGGGAGGAGGCGGGGGGACAGGGCGCCGCAGGGGAGGAGGTCGACCTCCGCGCCCGCGTCCCGCAGGTCCGTGAGGACCAGTTCGTCGTACATCAGGAGGCCCGACTGCTCGGGCCAGACGACGGCCCACAGCCACAGCCCCCGCGCCTCGCCCGCGAAGACCGCCCGGTCCTCGGGGGCGCCCTCGACGTGCCAGAGGGGGGTGGGGCGGCCCGCGGCGTGGACCTTGGCGTGCGGGGAGCGGTCGACGCGGAGGTAGGGGCCGGGGTCGGGGCCGGCGACGCCCGCGTAGCGCGCGCCGAGGCCGACGCCGAGCTCCTCGGCGACGAGCAGCAGCTCGCCGGGGCCGCCGAGGGGGCTGGGGCCCGAGCAGGCGACGGCGGTGGCCCGCCCGCCGCTGCGGTCGTCCCCCGCGCAGATCACGCCCGTGAAGAGCCAGCCGACGGGGAGGGGCCAGGGCATCCACACGGGGACCCGGGCCCGGCCCACGACGACGGCGAGGGCCTCCACGCTCGGCGGGACGACGGGCTGCAGAGGGTGCACCGTGCCGTGGACGTCGCACTGCCAGGAGTCGGCGAAGAGACCGGGCGCTCGCACCCGGCCACCGCACTTCGGGCAACTGGGTTCGCCCCTCATAACCTCCAACGGTCCTCCCAGGCCGCCGCCGCGTCAAGGACGATCACCCGTCCGGACGTCGGCGGCCCGGCCGGTCATCCCAGGGGTACCCCGGAGCGCATCGGGTCACGCAGATCGGTGCCGTGGCGCAGCCACCGCTCCTCCAGCGCGGCCGCTCCCTGCACCCTCTTCCAGGCGGCCTCGTTGGGGGTCATCGGCAGCAGCGGGAGGAAGCGGACGGGGTCCATCGGCTCATCGAGCTCGAGGTCCTCGACCAGGCCCCCGGACTCCGCGACGAGGACGGAGGTGAAGGGCGCCCCGGGCCAGAGCGGTTCGCCGGTGTCGAGGGAGGCCCCGGGCGCCACGATCAGCCCCTCCACCTGGGGGGAGGCGGCGAGGACGGCGAGCGGCCGCAGCACCTTGTCCGTGTCGGCGCGGCCGGCGCGGACGGAGAGGACCAGTTCGGCGCGGGGGCCGCGGAGGGGGTCCGCCACGACGGCGGTGGGGTCGGCCATGGGCTGGGCGGACATGCCGAGCGTGGCGTAGCGCACGACGTCCCCGTCCTGGAAGCGAAGGACCTCGATCCGGTCCGTGCCGAGGAAGGTGACCGCTGCGCGCGCGTCCGGTTCGCCCAGGGCTGTCCGGAGCCGGGCCTCGACCAGTGCGAGAACGTCTGACATGCAGTGAGCATAGAACGCGTATCGAACGGGCAAAGGAGGGTATTGACGGGTCAAGTGGCTGCTAGCCTTGACCTCTGGTCAGGGAGTTACGTTCGTCCCTCAGCGGGGACCGGCCGGAGGAGGTGGGGCTGCGGTGGATCCTAGTCGACCGTGCAGTACCGACAGTTCTCCCGTCCCTTCGCTCCGGACGCACTCCTCGTGACCTGAGACCTTCCGCCCTCGGCAGTGCCGCCGACGTTTTCCCGGAAGTTCTTCGCGCCCGCAGCGCCGACGGAAGAGCGCCTTCGTCCCGCTTTGTTCCGTGTTCTCCGCGAAGTTCTCTGCTTCTCTGCGAAGTTCTCCGCGAACTGCCGTCAGCCTCGCCGCACCGCACGAAGCGCCGTCCGATTTGCGGACGTGTCCCGCGCACGGCCTCCCGCCGTCCAAGGCCTCACGTCCACGTTCCGGGCCGCGTTGCACTCGCGCTCCGCACCGGCTGGCGGCCGGCCCGTGAAGGAGCCCTGCCATGTCGATGATCCGTGATCTGCGCGAGGCCGTCCGCCCCGCCCTGCGCCGCGGCACCCTGCCCTACGAGTACGACTCGACCCGGGACCCGTCCGTGAGCAGCGCGGTCGTCGACTGTGCCGTCTACCGCGACGGCAAGCGCCTCAGCGACCACGTCAGCCCCGCCGAGGCGATGCGCCGGGTGCGGGCCGGCGGCGGCTTCGCCTGGATCGGGCTGCACGAGCCGACGGAGCGTGAGTTCTCGGGCATCGCCGCCGAGTTCGGGCTGCACCCGCTCGCCGTGGAGGACGCCGTCCACGCCCACCAGCGGCCCAAGCTGGAACGTTACGACGACACGCTGTTCACCGTCTTCAAGACCATCCACTACGTCGAGCACGCCGAGCTCACCGCCACCAGCGAGGTCGTCGAGACCGGCGAGGTGATGTGCTTCACCGGGCCGGACTTCATCATCACCGTCCGGCACGGCGGCCAGGGCTCGCTGCGCGCGCTGCGCCACCGCCTCCAGGACGACCCGGAGCTGCTGGCCAAGGGCCCGTCCGCCGTCCTGCACGCCATCGCCGACCAGGTCGTGGACGGCTACATCGCCGTCGCCGACGCCGTGCAGGACGACATCGACGAGGTGGAGATCGACGTCTTCTCGCCCGCCGGCAAGGGCGCCTCGCGCGGCGGCGACGCGGGCCGGATCTACCAGCTCAAGCGCGAGGTGCTGGAGTTCAAGCGGGCCGTCGCCCCCCTGCTGCGGCCGATGCAGCAGCTGAGCGAGCGGCCGATGCGGCTGGTCGACCCCGACATCCAGAAGTACTTCCGGGACGTCGCCGACCACCTCGCCCGCGTCCACGAGCAGGTCCTGTCCTTCGACGACCTGCTCAACTCCATCCTCCAGGCCAACCTCGCGCAGGCGTCGGTGGCGCAGAACGAGGACATGCGCAAGATCACCTCCTGGGCGGCGATCTTCGCCGTGCCGACGATGATCGCCGGGATCTACGGCATGAACTTCGACCACATGCCGGAGCTGCACTGGAAGTACGGCTATCCCATGGTGATGGTCGTGACGGTCGTCATCTGTGTCGCCATCCACCGCGGCTTCAAGCGGAACGGCTGGCTCTAGCCGCTCTCCCGTGGGCCCCCGCCCCGGCTCTTCAGTCCTTCTTCACCGCACGGCCGGCCGTGGTGCGGCCGGCGACGATGACGAGGCCCAGCCCGGCCAGGATCACCGCCAGCGCCGGCCACGAGAGGACCGGCGGGGTCTGCCCCAGCCACAGCGCCGCGATCAGCGCCGCGCCGGGGGTCTCCAGGAGGATCGCCGTCGAGGTGACGGACGGGCCGAGGCCCTTGACCACGCGGTTGATCAGCGAGTGCCCGAGCAGCTGCGCGGTGACCGTCAGCAGGGCCAGCTTCAGCCAGGTGCCGCCGCCGTAGCCCGCGAGGGAGGAGCCGGAGCACAGGCACGCGGCCAGCAGCAGGACGGTCGTGGTCGCGTAGCAGACGTAGGAGTACGCGACCGTGCTCACCGTCCGGCGCACCTGCGCGCCCAGCAGCACGTAGCCGGCGGCCGCCATGCCCCCGGCGAGGGCGAGCGCGTCGCCCGCCAGGGCCCGCGGGGACAGGGACAGGTCGACGCCGGTCAGGAGCACCACGCCCAGGAAGGCCAGCGCGGTGCCCGCCCACACCAGCGCGGGCGGCCGGTGGCCGCGCACGCGCATCAGGAGCGTCGTCCAGATCGGGGTGGTGGTGACCAGCGCGGTCGAGGACGCGACCGACGTCATGTGCAGGCTCGGCAGCCACACCCCGAAGTGCACGGCCAGGAGCGCGCCCGCGGCCACGGCCGCCAGCAGGTTCCTGCGGCCCATGCCGCGCAGCTCGGCGCGGTGCCGGACGAGCGCGAAAGGGGTCAGCGCCCCCACGGCCATGGCGTTGCGCCAGAAGGCGATGGCCAGGGCCGGGGCGGCGGTCGCGGCGATCAGGGGGGCCGAGAGGGAGAGGCCGGCGATGGCCAGGGCGAGCAGGAGCAGGTCCGTACGGACGCCGGGGTGCGGAGGGGCGGGCTCCGCCGGTGCGGCACCCGCGCCGGTCAGGGCGTCGCTGCGCGTACGGGCACTGGTCACCCGTCCAGGGTAGAGCTCCTGGTCGGGGGCACCGGCGCATACAGTAGGCCGCATGACACAGACGCAGGAGCTGCTGCTCGACCGGGCGCTCATCGAGGAGGCCACGAAGAAGTCCGGCCTCATCTGGGTGCAGGGGCCTGCGGGGCCCAGCCGTGCGCTGTGGCACGTGTGGCACGAGGGTGCCGCCCATGTCGTGGGCGGCACCGGTGAGCAGCCGCTGGACGGGCTCGGGCTCGCCGACGGCGGCGGGGCGACGGTGACCGTCCGCAGCAAGGACAAGGGCGGGCGCCTGGTCTCCTGGACCGCGCGCGTCGCCGAGCTCCCGGCCGGGGGCGAGGCGTGGACGGCGGCCGTCGCCGAGCTGAAGGCCAAGCGCCTGAACGCCCCGGACGCGGAGCGGATCGCCGAGCGCTGGGCGGAGGGCTGCCGCGTCCTGCGCCTGGAGCCGTCGGGCGCGACGGCGCCCCTCCCGGACGACGCCCTGACCGCGCGCCCGCTCCCGACCCCGGCCACGACGCGCCGCCCGATGCCGGCGGCCCTGCCGAAGCTCCTCCGGAGGGGTCGCCGGGGGACGCGCTAGCCGCGCTCGTTCACGGGACCGCTGGGTTCCGTTCCGTCCGGCGCGACGGCGTTCCGCCGGGACGCGCCTGACCGGCGGTTCCGGACCGGCCAAGCCGGGAGCCGGGCACAGCCCGGCACCGCCGGACACCGCCGTGGGGCGTCTCGCCGTCGCGGCGGGAAGAATCCCGCGGCCTCACGAACCGCCCGGGCGGCCGGAGGCTCCCGCGGCGTCTACTTCGCCGGTGCCGGCAGTGACGAGCCCTCGCCGGTCGAGGGGATGCGCTTGCCGTAGTCGACCGTGTCCTGCTTGGGCGGGGGCGTCAGGGCGAAGTCCTTGTCCCAGTCCGACAGTTCCAGCTGGCCCGCCCCGCCCGCGCGCTGGACGCGCAGGGGGTACGGCGTGCCCATGAGGGAGACGTCGAGGGTGCCGCCGGAGCCCCCGGCGCCGTTGACCCGGATGGTGCGGGCCCCGGCCACCGTGCCGTGGTCCCCGCGGGCGAGCTTGCCGTGCAGGCCGATGAGCCCGTCGAGCAGGACGTTCTTGTCGGTGAAGCCCTTGAACTGCTGGTAGGCGGGGTCGCCGGCCGGCACCTTCACGTACTTCTTCTCCAGCTTGCCCGCGGCGGCCGCGCCGTCGCCCTTGGCGTCCTTGCCGCCGCGCGACCAGAACGCCGCGGGCGCCTTGAGGAAGAGCTCGTCGCCGACCCGCAGCAGCTCGAAGGTGCTGGCGTCGGAGGCCACCCGGCCCGTCCCGCCGTCCCGCTTGAGCCGCATGTCGAGCTTGTAGGTGCGCCCCTGGCTGACGACGCTCCCGGACAGGTGCACGGAGGAGGAGTCCCGCGCCGCCGAGCGCGCCTTGTCCTGGATCTTCGCGGGGTCGAGCTTGCCGACGCCGTTGGTCCCGGCGTCGGGGTCCTCGCCGCCGCTGCTGCCGCAGGCGGTGAGCGCCACGGACAGGCCGGCGCACAGCGCTCCCACGAGAGCCGCCTTCCGGGTTCGCACGTCGCTCCTGCCTCCTGTTCGGCCGTGTTCAGCCCTGTTCAAGCCGCTGGAGTACGGCAGCGTACCCGGGCCGCCCGCAGGCGGAAGCCCGCAGTCCGGACGGGCGTCTCCCCCGCGCCGGGGAGAAGCCGGTCACGTTAGCCTGAACCGGACACCGGACCACGGAGGAGGTGTGCGGCATGGCGGCAGGCGCCCACCGGGTCTTCGTGTCGCACCTCTCGGGCGTGGCGGTCTTCGACCCCAACGGCGACCAGGTCGGCCGCGTCCAGGACCTCGTCGCGATGCTGCGCGTGGGCGGCCGCCCGCCGCGCGTCCTGGGCCTCGTCGTGGAGGTCGTCAGCCGCCGCCGGATCTTCCTGCCCATGACGCGGGTGACGGGCGTGGAGTCCGGGCAGGTGATCACCACGGGCGTGATCAACATGCGGCGCTTCGAGCAGCGCCCCACCGAGACCCTCGTCCTCGGCGAGCTGCTCGACCGGCGCGTACGTCTGGTCGACGGGGGCGAGGAGGTCACCGTCCTCGATGTAGCGATCATCCAGCTGCCCGCCCGCCGCGACTGGGAGATCGACAAGGTCTTCGTGCGCCGTGGCAAGGGCGGGGCCCTGCGCCGCAAGGGCGAGACCCTCACCGTGGAGTGGTCGGCCGTCACCGGCTTCTCCCTGGAGGAGCACGGGCAGGGTGCGGCCAGCCTCCTCGCGACGTTCGAGCGGCTGCGCCCCGCCGACCTCGCCAACGTCCTGCACCACCTGTCCCCCAAGCGCCGCTCGGAGGTCGCGGCGGCGCTGGACGACGACCGGCTCGCGGACGTCCTGGAGGAGCTCCCGGAGGACGACCAGATCGAGATCCTCGGCAAGCTCAAGGAGGAGCGCGCCGCGGACGTCCTGGAGGCCATGGACCCCGACGACGCGGCCGACCTGCTCTCGGAGCTCCCCGAGGACGACAAGGAGCGGCTGCTGACCCTCATGCAGCCGGACGAGGCCGCGGACGTGCGCCGGCTCCTGGCGTACGAGGAGCGGACCGCGGGCGGCCTGATGACGACCGAGCCGATCGTGCTGCGCCCGGACGCGACGGTCGCCGACGCCCTCGCGCGCGTGCGCAACCGCGACCTCTCCCCCGCGCTGGCCGCCCAGGTGTACGTGTGCCGGCCGCCGGACGAGACGCCCACCGGCAAGTACCTGGGCACGGTCCACTTCCAGCGACTCCTGCGCGACCCGCCCTTCACCCTCGTCGGCTCGATCGTGGACACCGACCTGCGGCCCCTCCCGCCGGGCACCCCGCTGCCGGCCGTCACCAGCTACCTCGCGACGTACAACATGGTCGCCGCGCCGGTCGTCGACGAGAGCGGTTCCCTGCTGGGCGCGGTCACCGTCGACGACGTCCTGGACCACCTGCTGCCCGACGACTGGCGCGAGACCGAGCTGCACCACGGGGCGCCGGGCAT
This sequence comes from Streptomyces sp. URMC 124, assembly GCF_051386455.1. Classification (NCBI taxonomy): domain Bacteria; kingdom Bacillati; phylum Actinomycetota; class Actinomycetes; order Kitasatosporales; family Streptomycetaceae; genus Streptomyces; species Streptomyces sp. URMC 124. The sequence goes on along the minus strand of NZ_JBPQTS010000004.1, from coordinate 75,062 downwards.
GACCGAGCTCCCGGAGGACGTCGATGGCGGGCAATGAGCGGGGGCGCGAGGGGGCCCCGGGGCACCGCCCCGACCGGGCCGAGCGCGTCCGGACGCAGTCGGAGGCCGTGCACCCGCACCCCCACCCCCGCCCGCGCGTCCGGCTGGACCTGCCGCGGGTCAAGCGGCGCGGCTGGCTGCCGGAGTACGACCCGGAGGCGTTCGGGCGGACCTCGGAGCGGATCGCACGCTTCCTGGGGACGGGGCGGTTCATCGTCTGGATGACGGTCGTCATCGTTCTGTGGGTGGTGTGGAACACCAGCGTCCCCGGGCACCTGCGGTTCGACCGCTATCCCTTCATCTTCCTGACCCTGATGCTGTCGCTGCAGGCCTCCTACGCGGCGCCGCTGATCCTGCTCGCGCAGAACCGCCAGGACGACCGCGACCGGGTCAACCTGGAGCAGGACCGCAAGCAGAACGAGAGGTCGATCGCGGACACGGAGTACCTCACCCGCGAGATCGCCGCGCTGCGGATGGGCCTCGGCGAGGTCGCGACGCGCGACTGGATCCGCTCGGAGTTCCAGGAACTGGTCAAGGAGCTGGAACAGCGCCGGGTATTCCCGGAGGAGAGTGAGGAACGCGACCGCTGACGGGCCTTTCCGGAGGCCCCCTCCCGCGCCGTACCATCGTCCCTATGGCTACCGATACGAACGGAACGTCTCCGGGCGAGGACGCGATCCGCGCCGCGCTCGCGACGGTCAACGACCCCGAGATCCAGCGACCCGTCACCGAACTGGGGATGGTCAAATCGGTGGAGATCGCGGCGGACGGTTCGGTCGCGGTGGCGATCTACCTGACGGTGTCCGGCTGCCCCATGCGCGAGACGATCGTCAGCCGGGTGACCGAGGCCGTCTCGCGCGTCGAGGGCGTCACGGGCGTCACCGTCGAGCTGGACGTGATGAGCGACGAGCAGCGCCGCGAGCTCGCGGCCTCCCTGCGCGGCGGCACGGCCGAGCGCGAGGTGCCCTTCGCCAAGCCCGGTTCGCTGACCCGGGTGTACGCGGTCGCGTCCGGCAAGGGCGGCGTCGGCAAGTCCTCCGTCACGGTCAACCTGGCGGCGGCCATGGCGGCCGACGGGCTGAAGGTCGGCGTCGTGGACGCGGACATCTACGGCCACTCCGTCCCCCGCATGCTCGGTGCGGACGGCAAGCCGACCCAGGTCGAGAACATGATCATGCCGCCGTCGGCGAACGGCGTGAAGGTCATCTCCATCGGCATGTTCACCCCGGGCAACGCCCCGGTGGTGTGGCGCGGCCCGATGCTCCACCGCGCCCTCCAGCAGTTCCTCGCGGACGTCTTCTGGGGCGACCTGGACGTTCTCCTGCTCGACCTGCCCCCGGGCACGGGCGACATCGCGATCTCGGTGGCGCAGCTCGTGCCGAACGCCGAGATCCTCGTCGTGACGACGCCTCAGCAGGCGGCCGCCGAGGTCGCCGAGCGCGCGGGCTCCATCGCCGTGCAGACGCACCAGAAGATCGTCGGCGTCGTGGAGAACATGTCCGGGCTGCCGTGCCCGCACTGCGACGAGATGGTCGACGTCTTCGGCACGGGCGGCGGCCAGCTCGTCGCCGACGGCCTGACCCGCACCACGGGCACGAACGTGCCGGTGCTCGGCTCCATCCCGATCGACGTCCGTCTGCGCGAGGGCGGCGACGAGGGCAGGCCGGTGGTCCTCACGGACCCGGAGTCCCCGGCGGGTGCGGCGCTGCGCGCCATCGCCGGCAAGCTCGGCGGCCGTCAGCGCGGCCTGTCGGGCATGTCGCTGGGCATCACGCCGCGCAACAAGTTCTGACGGCCCGCGCGAGGGTGCTGCGCCGCTAGCCCTGGTGCCCCAGGTCCTTCACCGGCGCCGAGGCCGCGTTCTGCTTCACGGACTCGATGCCCTTCTCACAGGCCGCCCTGGTGTTGTACGACTCGCCGACGGCGATGATCTCGCCGTTGCCCGACTTCAGCCGGTAGCGGTACTTGCCGGTGTTGTCCTCGTACATCTCGAACTTGCCTGGCATGGCTCTTCACCTCTCCGAGTGCTGCTGCCCCCTGCCGGAATTCAAGCCCGGCGCCAGGGCGCGCGCAGCCCGGGAGGGCCCGGCGGGTGACCCGTCGGGACCCGCGGCCCGGCGGCCCGGCGGCGGTCAGCCCCGGTAGGCCGTGATGTCCTTGATCACCGAGAAGCCCATGCCGTAGGCGCTCATGCCCCGCCCGTACGCCCCGATGTGCACTCCGCCGCCGGCAGCGGCACCGGAGCGCCCGTCGCCGTGCTCGTCCCTGGCCGAACCGGCGAGCACCCAGCCGTACTCCGACTCGCGGTAGCGGAAGTCGGTGGGCACGCCGTCCACCGGGAGCGACAGCGTCGACCACGCGGAGTCGTCCAGGTGGTCCGCCAGCTCCCAGGCGAGGGCCGTCTGCTGGTCGAGCCAGTCCTGGCGCAGCGCCCGCTCCATCTGCGCGGGCCAGGTGCACGACAGCAGCCCCGATCCGGCCAGCCAGGCCGCGGAGGAGACCGAGGTGGCCTCCAGGACGCCCGTGCCGTCGGCGCTGCGGCGGCCGGGGCGGCTGGCGACGGTCACGACGACCGCGAAGCGCTGCTTGGCGGCGTGGGGATCGGCGCGCTCGCTGCGCAGCGTGGGCTCCTCGCCGTGGCCCGTGGAGCCGTGCTCCACCGTCCCGTCGGCGGCGGCGCCGACCTGCATCAGCCAGCGCGGCCCGGTGTAGGCCTCGTCCAGGCCGTACCACGGGAACGAAGCCATCAGATAGCCGTCGACCGCCCGCCGGTCGGCGGGCCCGCCCGGTGCGTCCTGCGCTGCGGCGTCCACGGCGGACGCGTCGGCCGTGCCGGCCCCTTGAGCCCCAACCCGACTCGTCGTCTCCATCTGCGCGGCGCCTCCTTGTTGCCCGATGTCCTGGGCGAGCCCGCCCCCCTCGGACGACTTCACCCCAAACACAGGGAGGATAGCCACCCCCGTCAATGGCGCACGGGATGCGCGGAACTCAGGTGGCGTCGGAGTCGAACGGAGGACGCTCTCCCGGATCGGGCTTGTCCTGCTTCTTGAGCAGGTCCGGGCGGGCGGGGGAGCCGCCGTTCGAGGGAGCGCGGTCGGCGCCGGAGGACGACGGGGCGGCCGTCGTGTCGCTGCTGCGGCCGTGGACGGCGTCGGCGACCTCGGTCATCTCCGACTTCAGGTCGAAGCCGTTGCGGATCTCCTTCAGGCCCAGCTCGTCCTTGTCGAGCACGTGCTTGCGGACGAAGGTCTTGGGGTTGAGGTCCTCGAACTCGAAGTCCTTGAACTCGGGGCCCAGCTCGGAGCGGATGTCCTCCTTGGCGCTCTCGGAGAACTGCCGGATCTTGCGCAGCGTGCGGGACACGTCCTGGATCATCTTCGGCAGCTTGTCCGGTCCGAAGATGAGCACAGCGAGCACCACGAGCGCGACCAGCTCGAGGGGTCCTATGTCGAGCACGTTGAAGCTCCTTGATGCGTCAATGGCCGACGGTCCAGGCCACCTATCACGGTACCTGGCCCTGCGGGGTCGAAGGGATACACCTGGGGCAAGATCAGGCCAAAGCCGACGTCGCCGCCGGTTCCGGCACGGGTCCGGGCCGGCGCCGGGGGCCGCCGGCGTCAGCGGGCGCCCGCGGAGCCGAGGGTCAGCTCGACCTCCCGCTCCCGGCCGTCCCGCTCCACGGTCAGCGTGAGCCGGTCGCCCGGACGATGACTGCGGATCTTGACGATAAGTTCCTGGCCGCTGTGCACGGCCACTCCGTCGACCTTTTTGATCACGTCGTCCGGCCGGAGGCCGGCCTTGTCGCCCGGGCCGCCGGGGGTGACGGGTGCGTTGTCGCCGTTCTTGGTGTTCACCCGGGCGCCGTCGCCCGAATACCCCATGTCCAGCGTGACGCCGATGACCGGGTGGGTGGCCTTGCCGGTGTTGATGAGCTCCTCCGCCACCCGCTTGGCCTGGTTGATCGGTATGGCGAAGCCCAGGCCGATGCTGCCGCCCTGGCCGCCGCCGAGCTCGCTGCTGTCGCCCGCGGAGCGGATCGCGCTGTTGATGCCGATGACCCGGGCCTCCGAGTCCACCAGCGGGCCACCCGAATTGCCCGGGTTTATCGGGGCGTCGGTCTGCAGGGCGTCGACATAGCTGACGTCGCTGCCGTCACCCTTCCGGCCGCCCGCGGTGATCGGGCGCTCCTTGGCGCTGATGATCCCGGTCGTGACCGTGCCCGCGAGGTCGTACGGGGCGCCGATGGCGATCACGGAGTCGCCGACGCGGACGGAGTCGGAGTTGCCGAGGGCGAGCGGGGTCAGGCCGGACACGCCCGAGACCTTGATCACGGCGAGGTCGTAGCTGCTGTCCCGGCCGACGAGGGTGGCCTTGGCGGTCTGACCGCTGTTGAACGTCACCGATATGTCACCGGCGGCTCCGGCGGGCTCCACGACGTGGTTGTTCGTGAGGATCCGGCCGTCCTTGTCGAGGACGAAACCGGTGCCGGTGCCCTGGTCGCTGCCGCCGCGGACGTGGATCGTCACCACGCCCGGCAGGGCGCGGGCGGCGATGCCCGCGATGCTGCCCGGGGCCCGCGCGCTGCGGTCCGCGGTGGCCTGGGGCAGCCGGACGTGGCGGCCGATGCCGCCGTCCCGCTCCAGATAGGCCCCGACGCCACCGCCGATGCCGCCGGCGACCAGCGCCACGAGCAGGGCGCCCGCGAGGAGCCGCCCCCGGCCGCGTTTGGCCGGAGCGGCCGGCTCCGGAGCCCGGGCCGCGGACGCGGCCCAGGGGTCGTACTGCCACGGCGCGGCCCCTGCGGGAGGGGCGGGGGTGCCGTGCGGAGGCGTCACGGGCGGCGTGGGCGTGCCGTGCGGGGGCGTCACTCCGGGCGGCGGGTAGGGGGCGCCCTGCGTCACGGGCGGCGCTGCGGCAGGCCCTGCCGCCGGCCCCGCGGGCGGCAGCAGCGTGCCCTGCGGCGGCGTGAGCGGCCGCTGAACGGGCGGCGCGGGCGCCCACGGCCCCGGCCTCCCGTACGGAGGCGTGCCATAGGGATCGGGCGCGTGCAGGGGAACGGCCCCCTGCCCGCCCGGCTGACCGGCCTCCGGCACGGCGCCCGGAGCCGCCTCCTGCCCGTAGGCGGGCAGCGGGCGCGTCGCTGACTGGTCGTCGGCCGGGGCGGGAGCGGGCGCGTACCCGGGCGCCGGAGTGGGCCCCTGGCCCGGCTGACCGGCCTCGGGCGCGGTGCCGGAGCCGCCTTCATGGCCGTACGCCGGCAGGGGGCGCGTCTGCGCGTGGCCGGACGGTGCGGGACCCGGCGCAGGGTCCCGGCTCTGCTCCGGGCCGGGTGCCGCCGCGTCCCGGCCGTACGCCGGGAGCGGGCTCGTTTCCGCCTCCGGCGGGGCGGGGGCATCCAGGAACTGCGGGCCCTCGTGCTGGTCCGGGCGGCCGGCGGCGGCCGGCGCCGGGCCTTCCGGGCCCGGGCGGCTCCACCACTGCGGCGCGGACGACCGCGCCTTCCCCTCGTCCATGTTCTCCCCACCGATCGCCGGAGGGCGCACGGCATCGCCCGAGGGATGCGCGGCCCACAGGAATTCAACCAGGTCTGCACAGGTGTGCGCAGGGGGCCCGGGCGGGGTTCAGCGCCGGGAGGCGTCCCCCGGCGACGCACCCGCCGCCTGGTGGCCCCCGCGTATCAGGGGAGGCAGCACGGGCGCCGCGGAGGGGCGCAGCAGGGACACTTCCCGCACCGGCACGGCGGCCGACGAGGCGGACCCGCCGGCGCCGCCCGACGCGGAGCGGGCGAGGCGCCGGTCGCGCCCGCCGGCCGGGGAGGCCGGCAGCGGGGTGCTCGCGGTGCGCGGATTCTCGGCGCTGGAGCCCTGGGGGCCGGCGACCGAGGTCAGCGGCGACGCCCCGCCGAGGGCGAACGCGGCCAGCGAGACGGCTCCCGCGGCGGCGAAGGCGATCCGCCGCCCGCGTATGCCACCGCGGGGCGGCTCGGGCATCTCGTGGATCCGGAAACCGCCCTCGCGGGGCCGCGCGGCCCCGCCGGGGACGAGGCCGAGGGGCGCGAGGGAGTCAGCCCGGGCGCCGAGACCGGCTTTTCCCGGCCCTCCGGGGCCCTCGTGGCCCTCCGGGTGCTCCCGGTCGGCCCAGCCGTCGCCGTCGGCGCCGAGCGGGGCGCGGGGATCACCGCCGGCCAGGCCCTGCAGCCGGGCCAGGAAGCTCTCCGAGAGGGGCGGAAGCGTCGCTTCCGCGAAGACGTTCTTGAGCCGGCGCTGCGCGTCGGCTTCGGCTTTGCACGTCCAGCAGGTCGCCAGGTGGGCGAGGACCCGCTCCCGAGAATCGTGCCCCAACTCCCCGTCGACCAGGGCCGCGAGGCGGTCGCCGAGGTGGTGCTCGGCGGGGGACTGACCGCCTGAACCGCTCACGCGATCCCTACCTCCCCACCGACAGGAACGCCGGGGGCCGCACCCGCCACGGCGCGCTGCTCGGCCCGGGCGGCGGGCGAGCGGTGCTGGAGCGCCTTGCGCAGGTGGGAGCGGCCGCGGTGGATACGGCTGCGGACCGTGCCGAGCTTCACGCCGAGCGTCGCGGCGATCTCCTCGTAGGACAGGCCCTCGATGTCGCACAGGACGACGGCGGCGCGGAACTCCGGGGCGAGCGTGTCCAGCGCCTGCTGGACGTCCGCGTCGAAGTGCGTGTCGTTGAAGTGCTGCTGGGGGGAGGGCTCGCGGCTGGGGAGCCGCTCCGCGGCGTCCTCGCCGAGCGCGTCGAAGCGGATGCGCTGGCGTCGCCGGACCATGTCCAGGAAGAGGTTGGTGGTGATGCGGTGCAGCCACCCCTCGAACGTGCCGGGGGTGTACGTGGACAGCGACCGGAAGACCCGGACGAAGACCTCCTGCGTCAGGTCCTCGGCGTCGTGCTGGTTGCCGGTGAGGCGGTAGGCCAGGCGGTAGACGCGGGCGCTGTGCGTGCTGACGATCTCCTCCCAGGTGGGAGGCGTCCACGCCTGCGAGTCCGCATCGGTGGCGAAGGTCGCGGTCTGTGCGGAGTCGTTGGTGCGCGAACGGTCAGCGGTCTTGGTCACGGATTTCGGCTCGCCTACGGACCTGCGAAAGCGCTTCAGCACTCCCCGACGGTCGTCGGCCGCAGCCGCACCTCCCCTGTCGGCTCTGGTGGTGTCCAGTAGAGCCCCTACCATATCCATCCCGCCCGTTAGCTCCGGATAAGGAATTTTGACCTGCATTTGGTCTTGCTTCCCCCGCTCTCCCGGCCGTCCTCTCCGTTTGCCGTCCCGCCCCGGCCCCCTTCCCGTCAACGCACGGTCCCATCTGCGGGTTCCCGTGGTCAGCGGATACAGTCACGGTTGCGTCGACTACGGGGACAGGAGAGGGCCATTACCGGCAACCGGCAGACGAGCTGGGCGTTCGCCGATGCGTTCGTCGCCGAGGACGAGGCGCTGCGCTGGGCCCGGGACCGGGCCCTGGAGGCAGGCCTGCGCTCGGTGTCGTCCGGCACCGGCGCCGCGCTGCGCCTGCTCGCCGCGGCGGTGGACGCCAAGGCGGTGGCCGAGATCGGCACGGGCACCGGCGTCTCCGGCATCCACCTCCTGCACGGCATGCGGCCCGACGGCGTCCTCACCACGGTGGACAGCGACCCCGAGTGCCAGCAGTTCGCCCGGCAGGCGTTCCGCGCGGCGGGCTTCGCGGGCAACCGCGCGCGCTTCATCCCCGGCCGCGCCCTGGAGGTGCTGCCGCGCCTCGCCGACGGCGGCTACGACCTGGTCTTCTGCGACGGCGACCGGCTGGAGTGCCTGGACTACCTAGCCGAATCGTTGCGCCTGCTGCGGCCCGGCGGCCTCGTGTGCTTCGAGGGCGTCTTCGCCGACGGCCGCACGGTCGACTCCGCCGCCCAGCCCGCCGAGGTGCAGCGGCTGCGCGAGCTGCTGCGGGCCGTGCGCGAGTCGCGGGTCCTGGTGCCGTCGCTGCTGCCGGTGGGCGACGGGCTGCTGTGCGCGGCCCGGCGCGGCTGACCCGGCGCGGGCCCGCCGCCCGCCGGACGCTGCCCGGGGCGGTCGCCGCCCCGGCCCGCCGCCGCGCGCGGCGCTCCCCCGGACGCACCACTGCCCCGGCAGCCGGTGCGGACCGGCTGCCGGGGCAGCGTAAGAACGGTGGTTCGGCGTGCGTCAGCCGACAACCTTCTTCAGGGCGTCTCCGAGGGCCTCGGCCTCATCCGGGGTCAGCTCGACGACGAGCCGACCGCCGCCTTCGAGCGGAACCCGCATGACGATGCCCCGCCCCTCCTTGGTCACCTCGAGCGGGCCATCGCCCGTCCGCGGCTTCATGGCCGCCATGCTCGTTCCCCTTCCTGAAACCAGCTCATCTCAGCCGACGGCCCCACGACAGGCCCGCGTCACCGGCATCGAACACATTGCTTCCAGGCCATTATCTCGCATCGCGTGACCCAATGAACAACATCGGTCCGTATCCCTTCGGCAACGCGATCACGCAAAACCACTCAATTCGGCGATCGGACTGCGATACTGCGCGGCCTCGACCATGCCCGGACGGCCGGATTCTTTGACGCAGGTCACATATCGGTGCCCGATGATCTCCGGCATGCTGAGCCCAGGAACGCCGCCGACGGGGGCTTTGCGACGAGGGAGGGACCGGCACATGGCCGACTCCGTGCTGTACGAGGTGACGGACGGGCTCGCGACGATCACGCTGAACCGTCCCGACGCGATGAACGCGCTGAACACCGACACCAAGGTCGCCCTGCGCGACGCCCTGCAGCGGGCCGGGGCGGACGCCGCCGTCCGCGCGGTGCTGCTCATCGGCACGGGACGCGCCTTCTGCGTCGGGCAGGACCTCAAGGAGCACGTCGAGTCGCTGGCCGCGGACCGCGAGAGCGGCACGGGCCGGACGATGACGACGGTCAAGGAGCACTACAACCCCATCGTCACGGCCATCGCCGGCATGCCGAAGCCCGTCGTGGCGGGCGTGAACGGGGTCGCCGCCGGCGCCGGCGCGGGGTTCGCCTTCGCCGCGGACTACCGGGTGGTGGCGGACACCGCCGCCTTCAACACGTCCTTCGCGGGAGTGGCCCTGACCGCCGACTCGGGGGTCTCCTGGACGCTGCCGCGCCTCGTCGGCCACAGCCGGGCCTCGGACCTGCTGTTGTTCCCGCGCAACGTGCCGGCGCAGGAGGCGTACGAGCTGGGCATCGCCAACAAGGTCGTGCCGGCGGCGGAGCTGGCCGCGGAGGCCACGGCCGTCGCCCGCCGCCTCGCCGAGGGGCCCACCGGGGCCTACGCCGCGATCAAGGAGTGCCTCGCCTACGGCGCGGCACGGCCCCTGACCGAGGCCCTGGCCAAGGAGGACGAGCTGCAGACCCGCGCGGGCGCCTCCGAGGACCACACCATCGCCGTGGACGCCTTCCTGAAGAAGGAGAAGCCGCGGTTCGTCGGCCGCTGACGCCGGGACCGCCGCGCGGGGTCACTCCCCCCGCGCGTGACAGTCCGCCAAGTGGTCGTTCACCAGCCCGCAGGCCTGCATCAGCGCGTACGCCGTCGTCGGCCCGATGAAGCGGAAGCCCCGCTTCTTGAGGTCCTTGGCGAGGGCCGTCGACTCCGGCGTCGCCGCCGGGACGTCGGCGGCCGTACGCGGCGCGGCCCCCCGCTCCGGGGCGTACGACCAGATCAGGGCGTCCAGCTCGCCGGGGGCCCACTCCGCCGCGACCCGCGCGTTGGCGATCGCGGCCGTGATCTTGGCGCGGTTGCGGATGATGCCGGGGTCGGCCAGCAGCCGCTCCGCGTCGGCGTCGGTGAAGGCCGCGACCTTGGCCACCGAGAAGCCGGCGAAGGCGGCCCGGAAGCCCTCGCGGCGCCGCAGGATCGTCAGCCACGACAGCCCGGACTGGAAGGCCTCCAGGCACATCCGCTCGTAGAGGGCGTCGTCGCCGCGCACGGGGCGGCCCCATTCGGTGTCGTGGTAGGCGCGGTAGTCCGCCATGGACTCCGCTTCCAGGCCCCACGGGCAGCGGTGCAGCCCGTCCGGCCCTATGACAGCGCCGCTCATTCCTTCTCCCCCTTCTCCTCGCCCGTGCCGGCGCCCTCGCGCCGGTCCTCGGCACCGGCCTGCGCGCCGCCCGCCATGGCCGCGGCCTGCGCGCCCGCGAGGGCGGCCTCCAGCTCGGCGATGCGGGCGTCGCGCTCGGCGAGCTCGGCGCCGAGGCGGTCCAGGGCCTCGTCCGTCTCGGCCATGCGGTAGCCCCGCAGGGCCACGGGCAGGCGCAGGGTCTCCACGTCAGCGCGGGCCATCGGGCGGTCCGCGGGGAGCGGCCAGACGGTCCGGTCGGCCGCGGCCTCGGGCAGGGCCGCGCCGCTCCCGCCTCCGGCGACGAAGAGCGCGACCGCGGCGACCACCACGACCAGCGCGATGAGCAGGAACCAGAACACGACCATCTCCCAGGAACACGGACTGCGATTCCGTCCACCCCGATCGTGCCATGCCGCACTGACGGTTAAGGTCGCTGCGGACCACCGAGAGGGAGTAGGGACATGCTGCGGCTGGGACGACGCGAGTTCGATGCGCACGAGCCGGTGATCATGGCGATCGTCAACCGGACGCCGGACTCCTTCTACGACCAGGGTGCGACGTTCAGCGACGAGCCCGCCCTGGCCCGGGTGGAGCAGGCCGTCGCGGAGGGCGCCGCGATCGTCGACATCGGCGGGGTGAAGGCCGGCCCGGGCGAGGAGGTCACCGCCGAGGAGGAGGCCCGGCGGACGGTCGGCTTCGTCGCCGAGGTCCGCAGGCGCCACCCGGACGTGGTGATCAGCGTCGACACCTGGCGGCACGACGTGGGCGAGGCCGTGTGCGAGGCCGGCGCGGACGTGCTCAACGACGCGTGGGGCGGTGTGGACCCCAAGCTGGCCGAGGTCGCGGCCCGCTACGGCGCGGGCCTGGTGTGCACGCACGCGGGCGGCGTGGAGCCGCGCACGCGCCCGCACCGGGTGGAGTACGAGGACGTGATGGCGGACGTCCTGCGGGTCACGCTCGGGCTGGCCGAGCGCGCGGTGGCGCTGGGCGTGCGGCGCGACGGCATCATGATCGACCCGGGGCACGACTTCGGGAAGAACACCCGGCACTCGCTGGAGGCGACCCGGCGGCTCGGCGAGATGGCGGCAACAGGCTGGCCGGTGCTGGTCTCGCTGTCGAACAAGGACTTCGTGGGCGAGACCCTCGACAAGCCGGTGAAGGAGCGCCTCCTGGGCACCCTCGCGACGACGGCCGTCTCGGCGTGGCTGGGCGCGCAGGTCTACCGCGTCCACGAGGTGGCGGAGACGAAGCAGGTCCTGGACATGGTCGCCTCGATCGCGGGCCACCGGGCGCCTGCGGTGGCCAGGCGCGGGCTGGCCTGACCGCACCCGCGCACCGCCGGGCCGCTTCGGTCGTGGGGGCGCGCCGCTGCGGCGGAAGGAGTTCCCGCCGCAACGGCGGCACGCCACCGTGGCGGGGGTCCGGCGGCATGCGCAGCCGCCGCGACCCGCGCGTTCGCTACGGCCCGCCGCGGGCGGCTACGCCCCCGCCTCCTTGGTCACCAGGCGCACCGCCTCTTCCACGTCGTCCGTGACGTGGAAGAGGTGCAGGTCGTTCGGGCCCGCCTTGCCGCCGGCGATGAGGGTGTCCCGGAACCAGTCGACCAGGCCGCCCCAGTAGGCGGAGCCGAACAGGACGATCGGGAAGCGCGTGACCTTCTTGGTCTGGACGAGGGTCAGCGCCTCGAACAGCTCGTCGAGCGTGCCCAGTCCGCCGGGCAGGACGACGAAACCGCTCGCGTACTTCACGAACATCGTCTTCCGCACGAAGAAGTAGCGGAAGTCGACGCCGAGGTTGACGTACTGGTTGAGCCCCTGCTCGAATGGCAGTTCGATGCCGAGGCCGACGGAGATGCCACCGGCCTCCGTCGCCCCCTTGTTGGCGGCCTCCATCGCGCCCGGCCCGCCGCCCGTGATGACCGCGAAGCCCGACTCGACGAGGCCGCGCCCGATCGCGGTGCCGGCCTCGTACTCCGGCGAGTCCCGGGGCGTGCGGGCCGAGCCGAACACGCTGATGGCGGGCGGGAGTTCGGCGAGGGCGCCGAAGCCCTCGACGAACTCGGACTGGATGCGCATCACCCGGAAGGGGTCCTCGTGGACCCAGTCCGCGGCCCCTCTCGTGTCCAGCAGGTGCTGGTCCGTGGTGCCCGCCTGCATCTGGCCGTACCGGCGTACCACCGGCCCCCGGCGCTGCTCCCGCTGCGCGCGCGATCCTTCGGGATGTGCCATGCCGTGCTCCCTCCGCTGCAGATCGTTGCCGTTCAGCGTAGGCCCACGCGCGCGGTTGCCCGGCAGGTCAGCCGGTGAGCCAGGTGCGCAGGCGCTCCTCGCACTCGTTGATCAGCGAGGCGCGGACGCGCTCGTCCCGCTTGTGGGCGAGCGTCGGGTCGCCGGGGCCGTAGTTGACGGCGGGGACGCCGAGCGCGCTGAAGCGGGAGACGTCGGTCCAGCCGAACTTGGGCTTGGGCGTCCCGCCGACGGCCTTGATGAACGCGGCCGCGGCGGGGTGGGACAGCCCCGGCAGTGCGCCGGGCGACTCGTCGTCCACGACGAGCTCGGTGACGCCGCAGTCCGCGAAGACCTCGCGGACGTGCTCCAGGGCCTGCGCGGGGCTGCGGTCGGGTGCGTAGCGGAAGTTGACGGTGACGGTGCACGCGTCGGGGATGACGTTGCCGGCGACGCCGCCCTCGATGCGGACGGCGTTGAGCCCCTCGCGGTACTCCAGGCCGTCGATGACGGGGCGGCGCGGCTCGTAGGCGGCGAGCCGGGCGAGGATCGGGGCGGCGGCGTGGATGGCGTTGCTGCCCATCCAGCTGCGCGCGGAGTGGGCGCGCTCGCCCGCGGTGCGCAGGTGGACCCGGAGGGTGCCCTGGCAGCCGCCCTCGACCTGGGCGTCGGAGGGCTCCAGGAGGACGGCGAAGTCGGCGGCGAGCCAGTCCGGGTGGGCGTCCGCGACGTGGCCCAGGCCGTTGAGGTGGGCGGCGACCTCCTCGTTGTCGTAGAAGACGAAGGTCAGGTCGCGGTTGGGGTCGGGCACGGTGGCGGCGATGCGCAGCTGCACGGCGACGCCGGACTTCATGTCGCTGGTGCCGCAGCCCCACAGGAAGCCGTCCTCGTCCAGCCGGGAGGGGACGTTCCCGGCGATGGGGACGGTGTCGATGTGACCGGCGAGCAGGACCCGCTCGGAGCGGCCCAGGTGCGTCCGGGCCACGATGTTGTTGCCGTGCCGGTCCACGGTCAGGTGCGGCAGCGCGCGCAGGGCGTTTTCGACGGCGTCGGCCAGCGTCTTCTCGCTCCCGCTCTCGGACGGGACGTCGACGAGCTGGGCGGTGAGGGCGGCGGCGTCGAGGGACAGGTCGAGGGCGGCGTCATCCATGCGTGCGACTCTAGCCCGGGCGGTGCGGGCGCGGCCGGGCCGGAGGGCGGCCCCGGGCCCCCGCCCGTCCTCTCCAGTAACGTGGGCCGCATGTCCCGGATCTTCGTCACCCGGCGTGGCCGCCTGTTGCGCGTCGTGGCCGCCTGCGCGGTTCTGCTGGCGCTGATCGGCTACGGGATCGCCCAGCTGGTGACGGGCGGCCCGGGAGCGCCGCGCTGCACGGTGCGCGCCGACGGCGCCTCGTACTCCCTCTCGCCCGAGCAGGCGGTGAACGCGGCGACGATCTCGGCCGTGGGGTCCGAGCGGGGGCTGCCCGAGCGGGCGGTGACGATCGCCCTGGCGACGGCGATGCAGGAGTCGGGGCTGCGCAACATCCACCACGGCGACCGGGACTCGCTGGGGCTGTTCCAGCAGCGGCCGACGCAGGGCTGGGGCTCGGCGCGGCAGATCACCGACCCGGTGTACGCGGCGGGGAAGTTCTACGACCACCTGGTGGAGGTGCCGGGCTACTCGCGGCTGCCGCTGACGGTGGCCGCGCAGAAGGTGCAGCGCAGCGGCTTCCCGCAGGCGTACGCCAAGCACGAGCCCGACGCCTCGCTGCTGTCGTCCGCGCTCACGGGCCGGGCGGAGGCGGCCTTCAGCTGCACGACGAGCCCGAGCGACGGCAAGAAGGGGGACGCCGCGGCGGTACGGGCCAAGCTGCGCCGGGAGTTCGGCGCGGCGGCGGCGCCGGCGGCGGACACCCTGGCGGCCGGGAGCGGCGGGTCGGCCGCGGCGGGCGGCGCCGCCGCGCGGACGCTGACGGTGTCCGTGCCGGACAAGGCGCCCGGGCCGGGCGAGCCGGCCGAGGGCGGCCGGGAGCGGCGCGGCTGGCAGCTGGCGTCGTGGGCGGTGGCCCACGCGACCGAACTGCGGATCGAGCGGATCTCGTTCGGCGGCCGCGTGTGGACGGCGGCGAAGTCGCGGGACGGCTGGCGCGAGGACGCCAAGGGGGGCGCGGAGGCCGGGAGTTCACCGGCGAGCGCGGCGGCCGAGGTACGGATCACCACCGCTCAGTAGTGCGATCGTCCCCCCGCCGGAGGTAGGCACAACAGCCCCGCGCGCTTAATGGGCACCGCCCGTCCCAGGCGTCCGGATTTCCCGGCAATTCCTTGTGACTAAAGGCTTGTCAGCCTTCCCGACCTGCATACCACGTGCCCCATTTGCCCCACTTTAAGGGGGACAGATAATGCGACGCATTACCAACTCTTTACTGTGGCGCACCGCAACCTTCCCCGGATTCGCGCGGTATTCACTGCGTCCGCTCGCCGGACAGCCAACGTCCTCAACTCCGCCAAAAGGAGCATCATGTCCCTCCCCCTGACGCGTCGGATCGCCCGGGCCGCCCTGCTGGTCGCCGCCGGTGCGGCACCCGTGATCGGCGCGGCCGGAGCGGCGAGCGCCGCCCCGCAGGCCACCGACCTGGCGGGCAGCCTGACCGCGGTGGACGGCGCGAATCTCGGCAACAAGGTCGACGCGGCCGCCCACCAGGCCGGGG
This sequence comes from Streptomyces sp. URMC 124, assembly GCF_051386455.1. NCBI lineage: Bacteria > Bacillati > Actinomycetota > Actinomycetes > Kitasatosporales > Streptomycetaceae > Streptomyces > Streptomyces sp. URMC 124. Next base: position 60,023 of record NZ_JBPQTS010000004.1, on the reverse strand, counting down.
ACACGGTGACGGGCGTGGGCACCAGCGCCCTCAAGACCACCGTCCCGGGCGCCACCGACGCCACCGGCAAGGCCGCCAAGACCGCCACCCCGGCCGTCCAGAAGGTCGCCGGCCAGGCCGCGGGCGCCACCTCGGGCCTCGCGGGCCAGGCCACCAAGGCCGCCAGCGGCGTCAACGCCCAGGGCCTGCCCGTCGGGGGCGGTCAGCTCCCGATCGGCGGCTGACCCAGCGCACGCACACGTACGCGAGAGGGCCCGGGAGACGTCTCCCGGGCCCTCTCGCGTGTGCTCCTCCGAGCGGCTACGGCGCCAGGCGGCGGACCGCGGCCTCGACCCGCTCGTCGGTCGCGGTGAAGGCGATCCGCACGAACCGCTCCCCGGCCTCCCCGTAGAAGACGCCGGGCGCCACCAGGATGCCGAGCTCGGCCAGGGCCGCGACGGTGTCCCAGCACGGCTCGTCGCGCGTGGCCCACAGGTACAGCGACGCCTCGCTGTGCTCGATGCGGAAGCCCGCGCCCTCGAAGGCGGCCCGCAGGGCGTCGCGCCGGCGGGCGTAGCGCGCCCGCTGCTCGCTCACGTGGGCCGTGTCTCCCAGGGCCGCGACCGTGGCGGCCTGGACCGGGGCGGAGACCATCATTCCGCTGTGCTTGCGGACCTGCAGCAGCTCCCCGAGGACCGCGGGGTCGCCGACCAGGAAGGCGGCGCGGTAGCCGGCCAGGTTCGAGCGCTTGGAGAGCGAGTGCACCGCGACGATGCCCTCGTACGAACCGCCGCAGACGTCCGGGTGCAGGACGGAGACGGGGTCGGCCTCCCAGCCCAGCTCCACGTAGCACTCGTCGCTGAAGAGCAGCACGCCGTGCTCGCGGGCCCACGCGACGGTGCGGCGCATCTCGTCGGCGGACAGGACACGGCCGGTGGGGTTGGACGGGGAGTTGAGCCAGAGCAGCTTCAGGCCGGTGGGGTCGAGCTCCAGGGGGTCGTCGTAGACGACGGGCTCGGCGCCCGCGAGCCGCGCGCCGACCTCGTAGGTCGGGTAGGCCAGGCGCGGGTAGGCGACCTTGTCGCCCGCGCCGAGGCCGAGCTGCGTCGGCAGCCAGGCCACCAGCTCCTTGGAGCCGACGATCGGCAGCACGTGGGCGTGCGCCAGGTCCCGGGCGCCCAGGCGGCGCTCCGCCCAGCCGGTCAGCGCGTCGCGCAGCTCGGGCGTGCCCCACACCGTGGGATAGCCGGGGCTGTCGGCGGCGTCGGTGAGCGCCCGCTGGATCACGGCGGGCACCGGGTCGACGGGGGTGCCGACCGAGAGGTCCACTATGCCGCCGGGGTGGGCCGTGGCTTTCGCCTTGTACGGGGCGAGCCGGTCCCAGGGGAAGACGGGGAGGCGGGAGGAGACTGCGCTCACGGTGTTCGCTCTCTTGCTCTGGGGGTGACCGGCGATACGCCGCGGCCCCGCACGGCGGCGGCCGTACGGGGCCGGGGTGGCCGCTCGGGTCAGTGCTCCGGGTTGATGTCCGCGGGCAGCGCGGCGATGAAGGGGTGGTCGCGCTCGATCAGGCCGAGCTTCGAGGCGCCACCGGGCGAACCGAGCTCGTCGAAGAACTCGACGTTCGCCTTGTAGTAGTCCTTCCACTCCTCGGGAGTGTCATCCTCGTAGAAGATCGCCTCGACGGGGCAGACCGGCTCACAGGCACCACAGTCGACACATTCGTCCGGGTGGATGTACAAGGACCGGGAACCCTCGTAGATGCAGTCGACGGGGCACTCCTCGATGCACGCCTTGTCCTTCACGTCGACACAAGGCTGCGCGATGACGTAGGTCACGCTGTCGTTCCTCCTCGGTAGGGCTCATCTCGCGCGGGAGCGCGGCGTCGTCGATGCCCACACCTAGTATCTCCGTTCCCGGGCACTTGACGAACAAGAGGGGCGAGGAGAGCTGTGGAATTCACCACGGGCGGACGGCTGGAAATCAGGATCAGTACCGCTGATGTGGGAAAAAGGGTATCCGTACGCCGTCTGAACCCTTCCGGAGGGTCCGTGGAGGGATCTTCCGAGCGGTTCACGGACACCGTCGGCACCCTCATCTCCTGGGAAGACGGAGTGCTGCGGATCACACGGCGGACCGGAGAGATTGTCACTTTCGACGAGGCCTCCCTCGTGGCCGGCAAGGTCGTCCCCACCGCCCCGCCCCGCCGGCGCGGCCCCGCGGCGACCGTGCGCGAGCTGCAGGAGACCGCGGCCCGCGGCTGGCCCGCGCGGGAGACCGCCCGGCTGGGCGCCTGGACGCTGCGGGCGGCGGGCGGCTTCACCGCCCGCGCCAACTCCGTCCTGCCGCTCGGCGCTTGCGGGCTGCCGCTGCCGGAGGCCGTGGACCGGGTGACCGCCTGGTACGCCGAGCGCTCCCTGCCCGCGCTGATCCAGATCACCACCGGGGACCCGGAGCAGGACGCCCTCCTGGACGCCGAGCTGGCCCGGCGCGGCTGGACGGAGGAGCGCCACGCCCTGGTGCGGACGGCGGCGCTGGCGCCGATGGCCGACACGGATGCCGCCACGGAGCACGTGCGGCTGTCGCGCACCGCGGACGAGGCGTGGCTGCGCGTGTACGGGCGGACCGGCGCGAGCGCCGACGACGCCCTGGCCGTGCTGGGCGGCGGGCCCTCGGTGTGGTTCGCGGCGGTGCCGGGCGCGCCGGGCGAGGACCCGGTCGCCGTCGGGCGGTGCGTCGTGGACGGCCGGTGGGCGGGCTTCTCGGCGGTGGCCGTCAGCCCCGAGCACCGCCGCCGGGGACTCGCCACGCAGATCATGGCGCGGCTTGCGGAGCAGGCCCTGAGCGAGGGCGCCTCGGCGGCGTACCTGCAGGTGGAGACGGACAACGGTGCGGCGGCGGCGCTCTACGACGAGCTGGGCTTCACGACGCACCACGCGTACCACTATCGCTGCGCGGCGCGCCCTTAGGGCCGCTTGACGCAGCGGAACGCACAGGCAGCGCAACCGGCGCGCACCATGGAAGGCGGAGGCGGAGGCACCATGAACGACACCACCGGACGGCAGCGGTTCGCGGACGCGGCACGCGAGACGCGGCCCGACCTCGCGCTGCTGTGCCTGCTGATCGCCGCCGAGGCCGACCCGGAGCCGGGCGAGGAAGCGATCGACGCCGCGCAGATAGAACTGGACCGGCTCGCCGGGCTGCTCCCCGCGCTGGGCCGGCAGGCCGCCCCGCGCCGCTGGGCGGAGGCGCTCGCGGAGCTCCTCGGCGAGCGGTGCGGCTTCCACGGCTCCCCGGCCGACTACCGGCGCCTGGAGTCCTCGCTGCTGACCGAGGTGCTCCGGCGGCGGCGCGGGCTGCCGATCCTGCTGTCCGTGGTGTGGATGGAGGTCGCGCGGCGCGCGGGAGCACCGGTGTACGGGGTGGCGCTGCCGGGCCACTTCGTCGTCGGCTTCGGCGATCCCGCCGGCGGGCACGCGCTGGCCGACCCCTTCGACGGCGGCCGGATCCTGTCCGAGGAGGAGGCGGGCCTGCTGGTCGCGGGCGCGACGGGCACCCCGATCGCCCCCTCGGCGTTCTCTCCCGCGGAGCCGGTGGAGATCGTGCTGCGCGTGCTGAACAACATCCGTGCCTGGGCCGCGGCCCGCCCCGAGCGCAGCGACGTCCAGCTGTGGGCCGTCGAGCTGTCCCTGCTGCTGCCCAGCCATCCGGCCAGGCTCCGCTACGAGCGCGCCGAGCTGCTCGTGGAGCGCGGTGACTTCGTGGCGGGCGCGCACGAGATGGAGGAGTACGCGGAGGTCATCGACGCCGTGGAGCCGACGGTCGCGGAGACGGTGCGCCGGCAGGCCCGGGCGGCCCGGGCGATGCTCAACTGACGGGCGCCGGGCGCACCGGCGCCGTCCCGACCGCCCGGAGCCCTCTCACAGCCAGCCCTTGTCCCGCGCGATCCGCACCGCTTCGGCGCGGTTGCGCGCGCCCGTCTTCTGGATGGCCGTGGAGAGGTAGTTGCGGACGGTCCCGTTCGACAGGTGCAGCGCTCTGGCCAGTTCGGCGTTGGTCGAGCCGTCGGCGGAGGCCCGCAGCACCGCCCGCTCGCGGTCGGTCAGCGGGTTGGCGCCCTCGGCGAGGGCGGCCGCCGCGAGGGTGGGGTCGATGACGCGCTCGCCGCGCAGCACGCGGCGCAGGGCGTCCGCGAGCTGGGCCGCGGGCGCGTCCTTGACGAGGAAGGCCTCGGCGCCGGACTCCATCGCCCGGCGCATGTAGCCCGGGCGCCCGAAGGTCGTGAGGATCACGACCTTGAGGTCCGGCAGCTCGCGGTGGAGCAGGGCGGCCGCGTCGAGGCCCGTCATCCCGGGCATCTCGATGTCGAGGAGGGCCACGTCCAGGTCGTGGGCGCGGGCGGCGTCGAGGACCTCGTCCCCCCGGGAGACCTGGGCGACGACTTCGATGTCGTCCTCCAGGCCGAGCAGCGCCGCCAGCGCCTCCCTGACCATGGACTGGTCCTCCGCGAGGAGGACTTTGATGAGGCGTCGGCCGGCCGGATCGGCGGGGTGGTGCTGGTCTGTCACGACGACAGGGTAGGCCGCTCCGGGGCGAGGCTGCGCGAGAGAGGGACGAATGCGCGCAAGCGGAAGCCGCCGCGCGGGCCGGGGCCGGTCTCCAGACGGCCCTCGGCGAGCGCGAGCCGTTCGGACAGGCCCGTCAGGCCGTTGCCGGGAGGGCCGCCCCGGGGGCCGCGGCCGTTGTCGGCGACGGTCAGGCAGAGTTCGTCGCCCTCTTCCTCGGTCAGCGTGATCTCGCAGCGGCGCGCGGCGCTGTGCCGCACCACGTTGGTCACCGCCTCCCGCAGGGCCCAGGCCAGCGCACCCTCCTCGTCGGGCGGCAGGTCGGGGTGGCCGGTGCCGGCGCGGGAGACGTCGGCGGCGATGCCGGCCGCGGCCAGGGCCGTCCGGGCGCCGGCCAGCTCGGCCTCCAGGGTGGGGCGGCGGAAGCCGCTCACCGCCTCCCGCACGTCCACCAGGGCCTGGCGGCTGACGCGCTCGATGTCGGCGACCTGCTGGGCCGCCTGCTCGGGCCGCTCGGGCAGCATCCGCCCGGCCAGCTCGCTCTTGAGCGTGATGAGCGAGAGGGAGTGGCCGAGGAGGTCGTGCAGGTCGCGGGCGAGGCGCAGCCGTTCCTCGTTGGCGGCGAGGTGGGCGACCGTGGCGCGGGCCTCGCGCAGCGCGCGGGCGGTCATGGCCATCTGACGCACCCCCACCATCGCGAAGCCGCCGAGCAGCGCCGGGATGATGAGGGCGGCCAGGTACTCGGGGGCGCCGGGCGTCATCGCGCCGAGTCCCGCCAGCACCCCCGTGGCCAGCGGAATCACGACGCGGGACAGCTTCGTCGGCAGGACCGCGCCGGAGGCGACGCAGACGTAGACGAAGAGGACGAGCCAGGCGCCCCCGAGGGTGAGGGTCAGCGCGGTCGCGAGCGACATCAGCGCGGCGAGCGCGCCGAGCACGCGGGCGCGCTCCAGGGGGCGGGACGTGTGCCGGAAGACCAGGGCGAGGTAGCCGACGACGAAGACCGTGAAGCCCATGCCGCCGATGACGTCGGCGGTCAGGGTGTGGTGGTCGCCGAGGAGGTCCTCGACGGGGGCCGCCATGTAGGCGAACCAGATGGCGATCCAGATGAGCTTGATGATCACCTGGCGGCGGTTCTCGGGCTCCATGCCGATGCCGATGGTGTACGACGGGTCGTCGTGGACCTCCATGGCGGCGCGCCACGGGTTCCAGCGCCGGAGTCGTGCTGCCATGTCCTGCCTGTCTTCCTGGTCTTCCGGGGTCGCGCTCAGGACTTGCGGGTGTCCTTGCGGTACAGCCAGGCTGCCATGCCGGCGAACACCAGCAGGTAGAGGGCCAGGAGCGCCACGTGCTTCGCCTCGGGGGCGTGCGCCTGCTCGATCGACCGGCCGAGACCGGCGTACGCGTAAGTGGGCGTCCACTCCGCGACCTTCTGCAGCCACGTCGGGAAGGTGGTGGTCGGCATCCACAGGCCGCCGAGCATCGACAGCGCGAAGTAGATGATCATCGTGATGGGGCGGACGGCGTCGCCCGTGGCGAGGTAGCCGACGGCCACGCCGAGCGCGGCGAAGACGATGCTGCCGGCCCAGATGGCGCCCACGAGCGCGAACCACTGCCAGGCGGCGTCCATCCGGACGTCCTTGACGAGCGCGGCGACCAGGAAGACCACGAGGATCGAGGGGAGGGAGACCACGGCGGCGGAGGCGACCTTGGCGGTCACGTAGCCGCGGCCGGGCAGGGCGGTCAGGCGCAGCTGGCGCACCCAGCCCTTCTCGCGCTCCTTGGCGATCCGCTCGCTGTTGCCGACGAGGACGGCGGTGATGGCGCCGAAGGAGGCCATGGAGACCATCATCAGCAGCGGCAGCGTCAGCCCGGTGCCCTCGACGATCTCGGTGCTGCTGGCGCCGCCCGCGATCAGCAGGTAGAGGCCGGCGGGGTAGATCACCGAGAAGAACATGAACTTCTTGTTGCGCAGGGTGCGCGCGATCTCGAGCTTGATCAGGGTGTTCATACGGCCGCCTCCTCGGCGGTGGCAGCGTCGGTGATGGCGATGAAGGCCTGCTCCAGGCCGAGCCCCGCGACCTCCAGGTTGCGCGGGTAGAGGCCGAGCCCGTAGAGGGCGTGGACCGTGGCGTCGGCGTCGTGCGACTGGATGCGCACCGTGCGCCCGGATACCTCCAGGGAGGCCAGGAACGGCAGCTCGCGCAGGGCGGCCTCGCCGATGTGCCCGTCCAGGTCGAAGACGATCCGGCGGGCGCCGGCCTTCGCCTTGATCTCGGCGGCCGAGCCGTCCGCGAGGACGCGCCCGCGGTGCAGCACGATCACGCGGTCGGCGATGGCGTCGGCCTCTTCGAGGTAGTGCGTGGCGAAGAGGATGGCGCGGCCGGCGCGGGCCTGCTCGCGCATCACGCCCCAGAACGCCTGGCGGGCGGAGACGTCCATGCCGGTCGTGGGCTCGTCCAGCACGATGAGCTCGTTGGCGCCGGCCGTCGCGAGCGCGAAGCGCACCCGCTGCTCCTGGCCGCCGGAGAGCTTGTTGACCTGACGGTCGGCTATCTCGGTGAGATCGGCGGCGGCGAGCACCTGGTCGACGGGGTAGCGACGGGGGTGCAGATCGCAGCCGAGCTTGACGATCTCGCGGACGGTGACGTCCTCCATCAGGCCGCCGGACTGCAGCATGGCGCCGACCTTGCCCTGGGCGATGGCCTGCTGCGGCGTGGTGCCGAAGAGCTCCACCCGGCCCGCGTCGGGGTTCCTCAGCCCGAGGAGCAGGTCGAGGGTGGAGGACTTGCCGGCGCCGTTGGGGCCGAGCAGGGCGACGGTCTCGCCCGGGTAGAGCTGAAGGTCCAGATCAGCCACGGCACGCACCGCGCCGTAGCTCTTGCTGACGTTCTCGAAACTGACCACGGGGGCGCCGGTGCGGCGCCCGTCCCCCGTGTGCGTAACTGCTGTGGTGGTCATGTCCACCATCCTGGCCGGTCGGCGGGGGCCGGCGGCAGTGTCAGCCGTACGGTCCTGACCATGACAGATGTCATGGTGCCGCGACAGGAGTGAGCCCCCCGTGCCACGGGGGCACGGGGGGCACGCACGACCTGCGGGCGGGCCGCCCGCCGGCTCAGCTGCCGTTGAGCGGGATGACCCCGATCCGCTCGGCGGGCGTCTTGCCCATGAGCGCCTTGCGCAGGGCCCCCACCACGTCCTGCGGGGTGACCTCCGTCTTGGTGCCGTTGCCGCGCTGGATGAGGACGCCCTTGAACGCGGTGCCGTACAGCTCCTTGACCGCTTCGAGGTCGTAGTTCTCGACGAGCTTGCCGCCGACCTCCTTGACGCCCAGGATCTTCGGCAGCGAGCGCTCGGGGCCGAACTGGATCTTGTGCAGCGGGTCGGTCTGCACGGTCACCAGGCCGGACATCGCCGGCTTCGCGAACTCCTTCATCATCCGGTCGACCTCGGCGTTGCTCACCTTCGGCTGCTGGTTCGCGCTCGGCAGCGCCACGGTGGTCTCCTGACCGGTGGCGGCGCGGTCCTTGTACGCCTTGGCGACGGCGTCGACGCCCTGGTCGCCGTCGATGCCCTGGTACGGCTTGCCGTAGACCGGCACGGCCTTGCCCGGCTCGAACTTGATCGTGCCTTCCGTGGCCGCGCCCGACTCGCCCGCGAGCGTCTTGAGCGCCGCCGCGATCTTCTCCTCGTCGGCGACGATCACGGGGTCGGCCTTGCGCGTGCCGCCGATGAGCGAGGGGATGACGGTCAGCGGGTTGTAGTCCCGGCCGGCCGCCGCGCGCACCGTGGCCTGGGTGTCGATCGACAGCCCCGCCACGGACGGCTTCAGCTCCGTCTGCTTGCCGCCGATGGAGACCTTCAGCGGCTTGGTGGCACGGTCGCCGAGCGCGGAGTCGAGCTTCTGGACGGCCTGCTCCTTGGAGGAGCCGCCGATGTTCACCCCGAGCACGGTGGTGCCGTTGGGCACGTCCGCGTGGTCGAGCAGCAGCCCGGCGCCGTACGCGACACCGGCCAGGCCGACGACCGCGCCGCCCAGCAGCACGAGCTTGGAGCGGCCCTTCTTCTTCGGCTTGGCCTTCGCGGGCGCGCTCTTCGCCGGGGCCTTGGGAACCGCTCCCTTGGCCGGGGGCGGCGGGACGGCCGGTCCGGCGCCGGGGCCCGGCACCTTGGGCTTGGGCACGGCGATCCGCGGCGCACCGCTGTCCACGGGCTTCTTGGCCTGCGCGGCACCGCCCGGACCGGGCGGCGGTACGGCGGGCACACCGCCGACGAGCGTCGCGCCGCCGGCCTGGGCGCCGGCCGCGGGGGCCTTGGGGCCGCCCTTCTTGCCGCCCTTGCCCTTGGCGCCCTTGCCGCCCTTGGGCGCCTGGGGAGCTATGCCGGGCGCCGTCGCGGCGGCCCCGGCGGCGGACTGCGCGCCGACGGGCGGCGCGGGCACGCGGGGCACGCCCTCGTGCGGGGTGTCCGTACGCCCGGCGCCACCGCCGGCGGGGGCGAACGGCGCCGCGGTGCCCTGGCCCATGGCGGGCGCGGGGAACTGCTGCGTGCTCTCCGGCTCGGTCCACTGCGTGCTCGTGCTCGGGGGCGTGCCCGGAGCCTGCATGATGCCCAGCGGGTCGGTGCTCACGGGCTGGTCGGCCCAGGAGCCGTTGCCCGGAGCGGGCGGCTGCGGCATCGAACCGGTCGTCTGCGCGTCGCCCGGCCACGGCGTGGAGGCCGTGGCCGAGGGGCCGGCCGGCCAGTCGTCGACGGGGGCCGCGGGAGCGGAGGAGGCCGACGGGCCGCCCGGCCAGTCGTCCTGCGCACCGCGGCGCTGCGCCCTGCCACCGGAGGGCGCGCCGTTGCCGGCCGCGCCGGGTACGCCCGCGCCACCGGGCACACCGGCACCCGGGATGTCGTTCATGCCCGTGTTCATACCCGGGTTCGCGCCCGCGTCCCACGAGGTCGCCCCCGTGGTCGAAGAGCCTCCCGGCCAGTCGTCCTCCGCGCCGCGGCGCGGCGCCGGGGCGCCCGCCTGGCGGGCGCCGCTCTGCGTGGTGTCGCGCTGCCAGCCGTTGCCCGGGGCGGGCGGCTGCGGCATCGAACCGGTCGTCTGCGCGTCACCCGGCCACGGCGCACCGCCCGCGGGCGCACCCATGGCCTGACCCGCGGGGGGAGCCTGGGGGGCGTTGCGCGGACCGGAGTGCTGCGGGACGCCGGGGGCCTGGGCACCGCCCTGCGGCACGCCCGCGCCGGCAGCGCCTGCAGCGCCGCCCGGGGCCGCGGAACGGCGGGTCGCCGGACCGCCCGCGGGTGCGGGGCCGCCGGACTTGCGCGGAGCGAACCAGTCGCTGGCCTTCTCGCCCTTGGCGCCCTGGTCCTTGTCGCCGGGGCGGTCCTGCGGCTTGCGGCCGGGCGGCGTGGTCGGGGCGGGACGGCGCGGCAGTTCGGCCTTGCGCTCGCCCGCCGGGGCACCTCCCGCCGGAGCGGCCGGCTTGGCGGGCGCGCTCGCGGGCGCGGCCTCGCCGTCGACGGGCGTGCGCATGATGACCGGCGGGATGGGCCGCGAGCCCGGGATGTTGATGCGGATCCGCGTCGTCAGCGTGGTCTCGGTCTTGGGCTCTTCCGGCCTGGAGGCGGCGGCCCCGCGGGCCTGCTCCTCACTGCCGTACGGAGGGGTCCCGGACGGGTAGGCGGCGCCACCGCGCCCCTGGGGCCCGGAGGACGAACTGTCAGATTCACGGCTCAAAGCAGGTTCTCCCGGTTAGCTCCGCCGCCCGTCATGACCTCGCTCGGGCGGCTCGGCGGCGCGCACCACCATACTGGGCACCGCGCACGCTCACTTGACGACCGCCGGTTCACGCCGGCGGACGGGAGCGCGCTGCGTGGCCGCGCGCCGTCGGCCCGTCACGGGACAAGTCCGGCAGATACCGGATGACCTGCTAGGGAGCCGAACGACACTCAGGCAGAAATCGTCACGTCACTTGCCAAGTCGGACCGAAGGTCCGTCCGGTTGCGGCAATTTCGGGACAGTGGCGCACATCACAGCCAGCGCCATCCCGCCCAGCAGGAAGACGTACGCACCGATTCCGGCGCCGAAGAAGAAGTCGCCCTCGGGCCGGGAGCTGGTCATCAGGAGCACGGCGACGAGCCAGCCGCCGCCCGCAACCGCACCGCCGGCGCGGGTGCCGGTGAGCGTCACCGCGCCGTAGCTGAGGCCCGCGACGGCGAGCAGGGCCAGCGACAGACCGCCGGGGAACCAGCCGCCCTGCGTGAGCGCACCGGCGAGGCCCGTCGCGGCGCCGAGGACGAACAGGCCGGCGAACGCGGCGATACGCCCGGCGGTCAGAGGTGCGGTCATACCGGTCACGCGTCCACCCCGGCGAACAGGTCGTCCTCGCGGGGGCCGGCGGCCACGCCGCGGACGAGCCTGTAGTACTCGTCGGCGAGGATCGGCTGGCCCAGGTCGTTGGAGAGCGCGAAGAACGGGCCGTCCACGGCGATCTGAGTGGCGTGCGCCCGCATCGCCGCGGCCTTGGCCTCGGCGTGACCGGCGGTCGCGATGGCGGCCGTCACCTCGTCGTCGGGGACGACGCCCGGCACGTCGGCCGGGGAGGCGATGCCCGGGAAGGGGAACTCGCGGCCCGCGGCGCGCAGCCGCGCGAAGCCCTCCTCCACGACGGACAGCGGCACGCAGTTCCAGTAGACCTTCGCGATCTCGTGGGGGTCGCCCAGGTCGCGGCGGAAGGCCGGCTCGCCCGCGAGCTCCGCGGCGCGCATCGCGACGCGGTGCGCCTGGATGTGGTCGGGGTGGCCGTAACCGCCGTCGGGGTCGTAGGTGACGAGCACCTGCGGACGGACCTCGCGAATCACCTCAACGAGGGACGCGGCCGCCTCGTCCACGTCCGCCCGCCAGAAGCATCCGGGGTGGTCGTTCTGCGGCGCGCCCATCATTCCCGAGTCCCGGTAGCGCCCGGGGCCACCCAGGAAGCGGTGGTCGGTGACGCCGAGCTCCTTCATGGCGGCCGCCAGCTCACCGGCACGGAAGGGCCCGAGGGCGTCCTCCCGGTCGGCGGCGAGGTGGGCCAGCTCCGCCGGGATCACCTCGCCCTCCTCGCCGAGTGTGCAGGTCACGAGGGTGACGTGGGCCCCTTCGGCCGCGTACTTGGCCATGGTCGCGCCATTGTTGATGGATTCGTCGTCCGGGTGCGCGTGCACCAGGAGGAGCCGGCGACCCGGCAGGAAGGAGCTGTCGGTCATGGGACCAGCCTACGAGTCCCGCGGGCCCGGCGGAGCCCCGCCCGCGGACCCGGGGCGGACGCCCTCAGAACTTGATGTTGCTGATCACGTCGGTGGCGCTCTTGGTGACCTGGTGGATCGTCGGCCCGAGGGACGAGCTCGCCAGATAGAACCCCAGCAGGACGCAGACCGCTGCGTGACCGGCCTTCAGCCCGGACTTCCGGCACAGCATGAAGACGACGATCGCCAGCAGCACCACCGCCGAAATCGAGAGTGCCACGGCGGTTCACCTCCAGATACGCGCGGTTGGACGGATGACACACGACAACGAGCGAGAACAAGAACGACAAAACGCTGAACGGGCAGGGCGAACGGGGTGGAGCGGTTGTCACGCGAGACTCATCAGCTATGCGTCCGTGATCATAACTTTCCGGAGCGTCACCCAGCACTGGGTGCACGGGGGCAATTCCGGGGCGCACGACGGATTCTCGCCGCCTCGCCCGTAGGCTCGGCGGCATGACCGGACAAGTCTCCTTCCCGCGACAGTACGCGCGCACGCAGCGCTTCTCGCTCGGCGCGCCGCGCTCGTTCACGGTGTCACCCGACGGCTCGCGTGTCGTCTTCATCCGCTCGCGTTCCGGGACCGACCGGACGGGCGTGTTGTGGGTCCTCGACCCCGCGGACGGCAGGGAGTTCCCCGCCGCCGACCCGTCCGTCCTGCTGGCCGGGGCCGGAGAGGAGCTGTCGGCCGAGGAGAAGGCCCGGCGGGAGCGGCTGCGCGAGGGTTCGGCGGGCGTCGTGGGCTACGCCGTGGACAGCGCGGTGGAGTTGGCGGCGTTCACCCTCTCGGGTCGCCTGTTCGTGGCGGAGCTGCGCGGCGGCACCGCCCGTGAACTGGCCGTTCCTGGCCCGGTCGCCGACCCGAGGCCCTCTCCCGACGGGCGCCGGGTCGCCTATGTCTCGGGCGGCGCGCTGCGCGTCGTGGACGTGGAGCCGGCGGCGGGCGGAACGTCCGGCGCGAGCGGGGACCGGGTCCTGGCCGAGCCGGACGCACCCACGGTGACCTGGGGGCTCGCGGAGTTCGTGGCGGCCGAGGAGATGGATCGCCACCGCGGCTTCTGGTGGGCCCCGGACGGGGAGTCGCTGCTGGCGGCGCGGGTGGACGACGCCCCCGTGCGGCGCTGGTGGATCGCCGACCCGGCCAACCCCGGCAGCCGGCCCGCGGAGGTGGCCTACCCGGCGGCGGGCACGCCCAACGCCGAGGTGACGCTCTCGCTGCTGGGCCTGGACGGGTCCCGCACGGACGTGCGGTGGGACCGCGCGCGCCATCCGTACCTGGCGCGCGTGCACTGGTCCGCGGGCGGCCCTCCGCTGCTGCTGGTGCAGAGCCGCGACCAGCGCGACCAGGCGTATCTCACCGTGGACACCGGGACGGGCACCACGAGCGTGCTCCACGAAGAGCAGGACGCAAAGTGGCTTGAACTGTTCCCCGGTGTTCCCGCCTGGTCCGCCGACGGGCGCCTGGTGCGCGTCAGCGACGAGGACGGCTCGCGGGCCCTGGTGGTCGGCGACCGCACGCTGACCGGAAGCCGGCTGCACCTGCGCGCGGTGCTCGACGTCGGCGACGACGACGTGCTGGTCTCCGCGTCGGCGGGGGCGGGCGCGCAGGAGCCGGAGACCGGGGAGACGCACGTCTACCGGGTGAGCGAGCGGGGCGTGCAGCGCGTCTCGCAGGAGCGCGGCTGGCACTCGGCCGTGCGCTCGGGGGCGGTCACCGTCCTGGTGTCGGCGGTACCGGAGCGCGCGGGGGCCACCGCCCGGGTCCTGCGCGACGGCGCGGAAACGACCGGCGTGACCTCGTATGCCGAAGCGCCGGTGCTCACCTCGCGCGCACGGCTCACCGAGGCGGGCGCGCGCCGGATCCCGTGCGCCGTACTCCTTCCGACGGGCTACGCGGAGGGCGACGGACCGCTTCCGGTCCTCATGGACCCCTACGGCGGTCCGCACGGCCCGCGCGTGGTCGCCGGGCACAACGCCCACCTGACCTCGCAGTGGTTCGCCGACCAGGGCTTCGCCGTGGTCGTCGCCGACGGCCGGGGCACCCCGCACCGCTCCCCCGCCTGGGAGAAGGCGGTCCACGAGGACTTCGCCGGCGTCACCCTGGACGACCAGGTCGAGGCCCTGCGGGCGCTGGCCGCGGACTTCCCCCTGGACCTGGGCCGGGTGGGCATCCGCGGCTGGTCCTACGGCGGCTATCTCGCGGCGCTGGCCGTGCTGCGCCGCCCGGACGTCTTCCACGCGGCCGTCGCGGGCGCCCCGGTGACCGACTGGCGGCTGTACGACACGCACTACACCGAGCGCTACCTCGGCCTGCCGGAGGAGAAGCCGAAGGTGTACGCCCGCAACTCGCTGGTCACCGACGACGGTCTGGCGGAGGCCGCCGGCCCGGTCCGGCCGCTGATGATCGTCCACGGTCTGGCCGACGACAACGTGGTCGCGGCGCACACCCTGCGGCTGTCCTCGGCGCTGCTCGCGGCGGGCCGGCCGCACGAGGTGCTGCCGCTGTCGGGCGTGACGCACATGACCCCGCAGGAGCAGGTCGCGGAGAACCTCCTGCTGCTCCAAGTGGACTTCCTCAAGCGGTCCCTGGGCATGGCCTGACCCTTCGCGCTGCTGCCGCCGACGCTCGTGCGCGGTGTGCCCGGCACCCCGGCCGGGCACGCCGCGTCAAGCACGCCGCGTCGTCGATCCGTCGTCGATCCGCTCAACGTTCGCTCAAGAAGTGCCGCCCGTCCCCTCCGGGTGGGCCGCACTCTTGACTGCGCTGTGAATCCGTTGCGAAAGTCCGCTCAACCCACTGCGCGCGCCCCGCGTCCGCGGTGGGTTCGACGACGACAGTGCGGGGGATTACGCGATGACGAGTTCCTCCCCGGCCCCGGTGGCGCATCCGGAACCGGTCGGCAGATCACCCGGACAGCTGATGCGGCGGCGCTTCAAACGCGACCGTCCGGGTGTCGTCTCGGCCTGCGTGGTGACGTTCTTCTTCCTCGTCGCGCTGGCGGCGCCGCTGATCTCGAAGCTCTACGGCAGGAACCCGACGGAGACCTACGGGCTGAACGAGCCGGGCCTGCTCAATGAGTTCGGGTATCCGGTCAAGCCCAACGGCGGCATTTCGGGAAGCTTCTGGTTCGGCATCGAACCCACCCTCGGCCGGGACGTCCTGACCCAGCTGGTCTACGGGATCCGTACGTCCCTGCTCATCGCCGCGGCCGCCACGGTCCTGTGCGTCGTGACCGGTGTGCTCATCGGCGTCACGGCCGGGTATCTGGGCGGCCGGACCGACTATCTGCTCGGCCGCTTCATCGACTTGCTGCTGGCCTTCCCGAGCCAGCTGTCGTTCATCGCCTTCACCCCGGTCGTCTATTCGCTCTTCGTGAGCCCGGAGAAGGAGACCCCGACCTATCTGCGGGTGCTGACGCTGATCCTCGTGCTGTGGGTGCTGGGCTGGATGGGCCTCGCGCGGCTGCTGCGCGGGCAGGTGCTGAGCCTGCGGGAAAGGGAGTTCGTCGAGGCCGCGCGGGTCACCGGCGCCTCGCCCTGGCGGATCATCAGCAAGGAGCTGCTGCCCAACCTCTGGACGCCCATCCTGGTGCAGTCCACGCTGATGCTGCCCAGCTTCGTGACCATCGAGGCCGGGCTGTCCTTCATCGGCGTCGGCATCGTGGAGCCCACGCCGGACTGGGGCCGGATGTTCGCCAACGGCGCCCACTACTACGAGAGCGACATCACCTACATCTTCTTCCCCGGCCTCGCGATGATCGTTTTCGTGGTCGCCTTCAACCTGCTCGGGGACTCGGTCCGGGACGCCTTCGACCCGCGGACCGGACGCTGAGGACGTGCACACAGGAACCGCCGACGACGGACAGGCAGGTGCATCGACCCATGACGCCCACGACGAAGCCCGCCACGGGACCCCTCCGCTCCAGAGGCCGCCTCGCGCCCGCGGCGGCCGCCCTGGCCTCCGGCGCCCTCGTGCTCTGCGCGTGCAGCAGCGGAGGCGGCGGGGGCGGGGGTGACAAGACCGCGGGGCCCGGCACGGACAAGAACGCCTCCGCCAACTTCTCGATCGGCACCAAGGAGGACTCGGCGGGCCCGGCCCCCGAGGTGTCCGGCGCGAAGAAGGGCGGCACCGTCGGCGTCCTGCAGCGCGACGCCTTCGTGCACCTGGACCCCGGGCAGATCTACTACAACGACATGCTCGCCAACCAGATGCTCTACAACCGCTCGCTCACCTCGTACAAGGTGGACGACTCCGGCCGGGTCAAGGTCGTCGGCGACCTCGCGACCGACGCGGGCACCTCCTCCGACGGCGGGAAGACCTGGAAGTTCACCCTCAAGGACGGGCTGAAGTTCGAGGACGGCTCGCCGATCACCTCCAAGGACGTGCGCTGGGGCGTCGAACGGCTCTACGCCGACTTCGAGACCGACGGCCCGCAGTACATCCCGCAGTGGCTCTCCGGCGACGGCACGTCCTTCCGCAAGGCGCTGCCCGACGGCCCGTACAAGGGCGCGCACCTGCCCGCGTCCGTGCTGGACACCCCGGACGACAAGACGATCGTCTTCCACTTCCGTCAGCCGCACGCCGACACCCCCTTCGCCACCGCCATGCCGAACATCGGCGCGGTCAAGGCGGAGAAGGACACCCAGCGCAAGTACGACAACGCCCCCTTCGCCTCCGGCCCGTACAAGGTCGGCGAGTACAAGGTCGGCAAGTCGCTGACGCTCCTGCGCAACGAGCACTGGGACGCGAAGACCGACCCGATCCGGCACCAGTACGCCGACCGCTTCGAGATCAGCTTCGGCCACCAGTACGCGGACTCCACGCGCCGCTACCTCGCCGACCAGGGCGCCGACAAGAACACCCTGTCGTTCTCCAACGCCGTCGCCCCGGAGATGACCGAGAAGGTCCTCGGCCAGGCCGACACCAAGGCGCGCCGGTTCGTGGAGATCCAGCCGTACGTGGACTACATCAGCTTCAACATGGACCGGCTCAAGGACGTGAACGTCCGCAAGGCGCTCGCCTACGCGATGCCCAACGGGCAGATCCTCCAGCAGAACGGCGGCGCGACCGCCGGGGTGCTCGCCACCAACTTCCTCTCCCCCGCCATGGACGGCTACCGGCCGACCGACCCCTTCGGGAAGAAGGCCAAGCCGGCCGGCGACCCGGACAAGGCCCGCGAGCTGCTCAAGGCGGCCGGCAAGGAGGGCCAGGAGATCGTCTACGCCTACGCCAACACCGACATCCAGCAGAAGGTCTCCGTGGTCGTCACCCAGGCCCTGGAACGGGCGGGCTTCAAGGTGCAGAAGAAGGAGATCGACTCCAACACCTGGCGCACCGCGATCGCCGAGGTGAAGAACAAGTTCGACATCTACCGCACCTCGTGGGGCGCGGACTGGCCCGTCGCCTCGACCGTCGTGCCGCCCCTCTTCGACGGCCGGCAGATCGCCGACGGCTCCCAGAACTACGCCCACCTCGACAACCCGGCCGTCAACAAGGAGGTCGACCGGATCAACGCGATCCCGGACGTGAAGAAGGCGGCGCCCGAGTGGCAGAAGCTCGCCGACAAGATCTTCACCGAGGACGTGCCGGGCGTGCCGACCTTCTACAACACCCAGTTCTCCCTGTGGGGCTCGAACCTGGGCGGGGTCCGCTACCAGCCGGTCTACGGGACCGTCGACCCGACCGGCGTCTACGTCAAGTAACGGCCCGGACGGCGGACCATGCTGCGCTTCCTCGCGCGCCGCTCGCTCGGCGCCCTCGTCATCATCGTGCTGATCAGCGCGATCACCTTCGCCCTGTTCTTCGCGCTGCCCTCCCAGCCGGCCCTGATGTCCTGCGGCAAGAACTGCACCCCGGACGCCCTCGCCCTGATCAACAAGAACCTCGGCCTGGACGATCCGGTCCCCGTGCAGTACTGGCACTACATGGCGGGCATCTTCACCGGCCGCGACTTCAGCGTCGGCCACTGCCCGGCGCCCTGCTTCGGCTACTCCTTCTCCAACCAGCAGCCCGTGTGGGGCACCATCGTGGACCGCTTCCCCACGACCCTGTCCATCACGCTCGGCGGGGCCGCCGTCTTCCTCGTCGTCGGCGTCGGCATCGGCATGATCGCCGCCGCCTTCCGCGGGACCTGGATCGACAAGTTCTTCAGCTCCCTGTCCCTCGTCGGCAACGCCCTGCAGATCTACTTCGTCGGCGTCATCGCCCTGGCCGTGCTCGTCAGCGGGCTGCACTGGATGGACAACCCGGCCTACCACCCGATCACCGAGGACCCGGTGAAGTGGTTCACCGGCATGCTCATCCCCTGGCTGGTGCTGTCCATCATCTTCATCGCCAACTACAGCCGCATGACGCGCTCCCAGATGATCGAGCAACTCGGCGAGGACCACGTGCGCGCGGCCCGCGCCAAGGGGCTCGGGCGGCGCGCCGTCTTCTTCCGCTACGCCTGGCGGGGCGCGCTCGCGCCCATCGTCACCATCTTCGGCATCGACCTCGGCTCGCTCTTCGGCGGCGCGATCATCACCGAGTTCACCTTCAGCCTGCACGGCCTGGGCCGGCTCGCGGTGTCCTCGGTGAGCGAGACCGACCTGCCGACCCTCATGGCGGTGATGCTCGTCGGCTGCACGGCGATCGTCGTCGCCAACATCGTGGTGGACGCCGCCTACGCCGTCATCGACCCGCGCGTGCGGCTCGCCTAGCCGTCAGGAGAACGCCGTTGCCCCCCTTCCTCTCCGTGCGCGACCTGTACGTGCGCTTCGCCACCGAGGACGGCACCGTACGGGCCGTCGACGGCCTGTCCTTCACCCTGGAGCGCGGCCGCACGCTCGGCATCGTCGGCGAGTCCGGCTCCGGGAAGTCCGTCACCAACCTCGCCGTCCTCGGCCTGCACGACCCGCGCACCACCGAGATCAGCGGCGAGGTGCTGCTGGACGGGCAGGAGCTGACCGGGGCGCCGGAATCCGTCCTGGAGAAGCTGCGCGGGAACAAGGTGGCGATGGTCTTCCAGGACTCGCTCACCGCGCTCTCCCCGTACTACACCGTCGGGCGGCAGATCGCCGAGCCGTACCGCAAGCACACCGGCGCCTCCCGGCGGGAGGCCCGGCTGCGGGCGGTCGAGATGCTGCGCCGGGTCGGCATCACCGACCCGGCGCTGCGCGTGGACGACTACCCCCACCAGTTCTCCGGCGGGATGCGCCAGCGCGCGATGATCGCGATGGCGCTGGTCTGCGACCCCGAGCTGCTCATCGCCGACGAACCGACGACCGCGCTCGACGTCACCGTGCAGGCCCAGATCCTCGACCTGCTCAAGGAGCTCCAGCAGCAGACCGGTGCGGCCATCGTCCTCGTCACCCACGACCTGGGCGTCGTCGCCGGCACCGTGGACGACCTGCTGGTGATGTACGCCGGGCGGGCCGTCGAGAGGGGGCCGGTGCGCGAGGTGCTGCGGGCGCCCCGGCATCCGTACACCTGGGGGCTGCTGGGCTCCATGCCCCGGCTCTCCTCCGACGTCGAGCAGCCGCTCACCCCCATCCCGGGCACCCCGCCCAGCCTGCTCGCCCCGCCGCCCGGCTGTCCCTTCCACCCGCGCTGCGCGTACGCCGCCGACGTCGCGGACGACCGCTGCCGCACGGAACGGCCGTCGCTGCCGCCCGGCCGGGGGGCGGCCTGCCACCTCGGGGAGGAGCTGCAGCGCAGCGTGTTCGCGGAGCAGATCCGACCCCGGCTCGGCTGAGGAGTGCCCACCATGGACGACAAGAGCCCCCGGGGCGGCGAGCCGCTGCTCGTCGCCGAGAACCTCACCAAGCACTTCCCGGTGCGCGGCGGGTTCCCCGTCCGGCGGACCGTGGGCGCCGTACGGGCCGTCGACGGCATCGACCTGACCGTGCGCGCCGGGGAGAGCTTCGGCCTGGTCGGCGAGTCCGGCTGCGGCAAGTCGACGACGGGGCGGCTGCTCACGCGGCTGCTGGAACCCTCGGCCGGACGGATCCGCTACCGGGGCCGCGACATCACCCACGCCGGGCGGCGGGAACTCGCCCCCGTCCGCTCCGAAATCCAGATGATCTTCCAGGATCCCTACGCGTCGCTGAACCCCCGGCAGACCGTCGGCCGGATCGTCTCCGGCCCCATGGAGATCCACGGCGTCGAGCCGCCGGGCGGGCGCGAGGCACGCGTGCGCGAGCTGCTGGAGACCGTGGGGCTGAGCCCTGAGCACTACAACCGCTTCCCGCACGAGTTCTCCGGCGGGCAGCGGCAGCGGATCGGGGTGGCCAGGGCGCTCGCCCTGAACCCGAAGATCGTCGTCGCCGACGAACCCGTGTCGGCCCTCGACGTCTCCATCCAGGCGCAGGTCGTCAACCTGCTGCAGTCGCTGCAGCGGGAGCTGGGGATCGCCTTCCTGTTCATCGCCCACGACCTGGCCGTCGTACGGCACTTCTCGCAGCGCGTCGCCGTCATGTACCTCGGCAGGATCGTGGAGACCGGCTCCCGCGACGACATCTACCGGCGCCCGCGCCACCCGTATACGCACGCGCTGCTGTCGGCGGTACCGGAGGCGTACGGTGCGGCGGGGCGCGAACGCATTCGTCTCACCGGTGACGTGCCGTCCCCGGTCGCCCCGCCGTCGGGGTGCCGCTTCCGCTCGCGCTGCTGGAAGGCGCGGGAGCGCTGCGCGACGGAAGTCCCGGAGCTCACCCGCGCGGACGGCTCCGCCGGAGCCCACCTGTCAGCCTGCCACTTCCCGGAACCTCCGACGACGGAGGTTGCCTCCTGATCCTTGCGTTGCCGCAGGCAAGCACCTCCGCCCCGGGCAAATAAACCCGCCGCAACGGCGCCAAGCCACGACGGCGCAGCCCGGCGGGCCCCGAGCGCCGTCGCGGCGGAAGGGTGTCGCGCGACGACATAAACGTGGCGGCAGCCGGGCCCATGCCACGCCGCGGCAAAAACATCCCGCCGCAACGGCGCCAAGCCACGACGGTGCAGCCCGGCGGTGCCGGACCGGGCCGGAGGCCGCGTGGCACCGCCGGGCACCCCGGCGGGGGCCGAGCGCCGTCGCGGCGGAGGGAAGTCGCGAGGCGAAACAGAGCCACGGCAGCGCAGCCCGGCGGTCCCCGGTCCGGCCTGGCTCACCGGGGCGGAAGGCCGTCGTCCGGCGGCACGCGTTCTTCCGCGTAGTGGCACGCCGACGCGTGCGCTTCCGGGCCCGCGCCCTCCAGGAACCAGTCGGGGATCTCCAGCGGCGGGACGACCCGCGCGCACTTCTCCTGGGCCTTCCAGCACCGCGTGCGGAACCGGCACCCGGACGGCGGGTGCGCCGGCGAGGGCACGTCACCGGTGAGGATGATGCGTTCGCGCCCCTCCCGCGCGCGCGGGTCCGGCACGGGCACGGCCGAGAGCAGCGCCTGCGTGTACGGGTGGGTGGCGTGCTCGTAGATCTGGGTGTCGGTGCCCGTCTCGGCGAAGCGCCCGAGGTACATGACGGCGACCCGGTCGGAGATGTGCCGGACGACCGACAGGTCGTGCGCGATGAAGACGTACGCCAGGTCGAACTCGGCCTGGAGCCGTTCGAGGAGGTTGACGACCTGGGCCTGGACGGAGACGTCGAGGGCCGAGACGGGCTCGTCGGCGACGATCACCTCGGGCCGCAGGGCGAGCCCCCGCGCGATGCCGATGCGCTGGCGCTGCCCGCCGGAGAACTGGTGGGGGTAGCGGTTGATGTGCTCGGGGTTGAGGCCGACGACGTCGAGGAGTTCGCGGACCCGGGCGCGCCGGTCGCCCTTGGGCGCGACTTCGGGGTGGATGTCGTAGGGCTCGCCGATGATGTCGCCGACGGTCATCCGCGGGTTGAGGGAGGTGTACGGGTCCTGGAAGACCATCTGGATGTTGCGCCGTACGGCCTTGAGGGCCCGCCCGGACAGCCTGGTGATGTCCTCGCCCTTGTAGAGGATCCGCCCGGCCGTGGGCCGCTCCAGGTGCACGAGGAGCTTCGCGACCGTGGACTTGCCGCAGCCCGACTCGCCCACGATGCCCAGCGTCTCGCCGCGCCGCAGGTCGAAGGAGACGCCGTCGACGGCGTGCACGGCCCCGATCTGCTTCCGAAAGAGGACGCCCTGGGTGAGCGGGTAGTGCTTGACCAGGTCCCGCACCTCCAGAATGGCCTCGCCGTTACCCGGCATCGTCGAGGGTCTCCTTCCAGAAGTGGCAGGCGCTGGTCCGCCCGGGGGCGACGTCGAAGAGCGGCGGCCGGTCGGTGCGGCAGATCTCCCGTGCGCGCGGGCAGCGGGGGTTGAAGGGGCAGCCGGCGGGGATGTCGGTGAGGCTGGGCGGCAGGCCCTTGATGGCGTAGAGCTCCTTGCCCTTGTGGTCGAGGCGGGGGATGGAGCCGAGCAGGCCGGCGGTGTAGGGGTGGGCGGGCGCCGCGTACAGGGCGTGGACGGGGGCGGTCTCGACGATCCGCCCGGCGTACATCACGGCGATCTTGTCGGCGACGTCGGCCACGACGCCGAGGTCGTGGGTGATGAGGATCAGGCCCATGTTGTACTCGCGCTGCAGTTCGGCGAGCAGGTCCATGACCTGGGCCTGGACGGTGACGTCGAGGGCGGTGGTGGGTTCGTCGGCGATGACGAGGTCCGGCTCCAGCGCCAGCGCCATGGCGATCATGATGCGCTGGCGCATGCCGCCGGAGAACTGGTGGGGGTAGTCGCCGGCGCGCTGGGCCGCGGCGGGGATGCGCACGCGCTCCATCAGCTGGACGGCCTTGTCGCGGGAGTCCCCCCGCGTCATGCCGTCGTGGACGGAGAACATCTCGCCGAGCTGGGCGCCCACGCTCATCACGGGGTTGAGGGCGGACAGCGCGTCCTGGAAGATCATCGACAGTTTGGCGCCGCGGATCCGGCGCCGGGCCTCTGCGCCCATGGTGAGCAGGTCGCGGCCGCGGAAGAGGACTTCGCCGCCGGTGATGCGGCCGGGCGGGGAGTCGAGGATGCCCATGACGGCCTGCGCGGTCACCGATTTGCCCGAGCCGGACTCCCCGAGCACGGCGAGCGTCTCCCCGGCGCGGACGCCGTAGCTGACGCCGTTGACGGCCTTGGCCACGCCGTCCCGGGTGCGGAACTCCACGTGCAGGTCGCGTACGTCCAGCAGGGGCTCGGCCGCGGCCGCCCGCCCGGTGGGCTGTGTCATCCGCCCGCTCCTCAGCGCAGTTTGGGGTCGAGGGCGTCGCGGACCGCGTCGCCGAGCATGATGAACGCCAGCACCGTGATGCTCAGGGCGCCTGCGGGCCACAGCAGCATGTGGGGCGCGTTGCGGATCTGGGTGGAGGCGTTGGAGATGTCGATGCCCCAGGACACGGTGGGCGGTTTGAGGCCGACGCCCAGGAAGGACAGCGTGGCCTCCAGGGCGATGTACGTGCCGAGGGCGATGGTCGCGACGACGATGACGGGGGCCACGGCGTTCGGTGCGATGTGCCGCAGCAGCAGGCGGCCGCTGCCCGCGCCGAGGGCCCGCGCGGCCTGCACGTAGTCGTGCTGTTTGGCGGTGACGACGGAGCCGCGGGCGATGCGGGAGATCTGCGGCCAGCCGAGCAGCACGATGAAGCCGACGACGGGCCACAGCGAGCCGGAGGTGACCACGGAGAGGAAGACCAGGCCGCCCAGGATGATGGGGATGCCGAAGAAGACGTCGGCGACGCGGGAGAGCAGCGCGTCCCACCAGCTGCCGAAGAAGCCGGCGAGCCCGCCGAGGACGCTGCCGAGCAGGGCGGCGCCGGCGGTGGCGCAGATGCCGACGGTGATGGAGGCGCGGGCGCCGTGGACGGTGCGGGTGTAGACGTCGCAGCCCTGGGTGTCGAAGCCGAAGGGGTGGCCGGGCCGGGAGCCCTCCTGGGCCTTGGCGAGGTCGCACTGCAGGGGGTTGCCGCTCGCGATCAGACCGGGCCACAGGGCGATGAGCACGAGGAAGACGATGATCAGCGCGGAGACCACGAAGACGGGGTTGCGCCGCAGGTCGTGCCAGGCGTCGGACCACAGGCTGCGGGCCTTGCCGCTGCGGGTGCCGCCGGGGATCGGCCCGCCCTCGAGGGTCTGCGCGTCGCTGGTGGCCAGCGACGACGCGCCACCGCCAGCGGGGGTGACGGCCGCGTCGGGGTCGGAGGGATCGAGCTCAGGCATAGCGGATCCTCGGGTCGAGCACGGCGTAGAGGAGGTCGACGAACAGGTTCGCCAGCAGGAAGACGATGACGAGGATGGTCACGAAGCCGACGACGGTGGGCGAGTTCTGCCGCAGGATGCCCTGGTAGAGCTGGAAGCCGACGCCGTGGATGTTGAAGATCCGCTCGGTGACGATGGCGCCGCCCATCAGCGCGCCGATGTCGGTGCCGATGAAGGTGACGACGGGGATGAGGGAGTTGCGCAGCAGGTGCCGGGTGACGACGCGGCGGCGCGGCAGGCCCTTGGCGACGGCCGTGCGGACGTAGTCGGCGCGCGCGTTCTCGGCGATGGAGGTGCGCGAGAGGCGGGTGACGTAGGCGAGGGAGGTCAGGGCGAGGACGATGCCGGGCAGCAGCAGTTCGTCGAGGGGCGCCTCGGGGGACACCGAGGGGGAGACGATCCCCCACTTGACGCCGAAGAGGTACTGCAGCACGTAGCCGCTGACGAAGGTCGGGATGGAGACGACGACGAGGGTCAGCAGCAGCACGGTGGTGTCGGCGGAGCGGCCGCGCCGCAGGCCGCTGAGGACGCCGAGGGTGATGCCGATGACGATCTCGAAGAGGACCGCCACGAGCGTGAGCCGGAGCGTCACGGGGAAGGCGTCGGCCATCAGCTCGGTGACCGGCTGGCCGTTGAAGGCCGTCCCGAAGTCGCCCGAGAGGATCTGGCCCATGTAGTGCGCGTACTGCTTCCACAGGGGCTCGTCGAGGTAGAGCTCCTGCCGGATGCGGGCGGCGGTCGCGGGGTCGGGCGCCTTGTCGCCGAAGAGGGCGGCCACCGGGTCGCCCAGGGCGTAGACCATGAAGAAGATCAGGAACGTGCTGCCGATGAACACCGGGACCATCTGGAGCAGCCGCCGGACCACGTACCGTCCCATGAGCGCGTCAGTCCACCTTGATCTGCTCGTAGACGGGCACGCTGAAGGGGTTGAGCGTGACGTCGGAGACCCGCTCGGAGTAGCCGGCGCTGCCGTTCTGGTACCACAGCGGGATGGCGGGCATCAGCCGGGCGAGGATCCGCTCCGCGTCGTGGAACCTGGCGTTGGCCGCGCCCTGGGAGCTCTCGGCGTTGGCCTCGTCGACGAGCCGGTCGAACTGCGGGTCGCTGAACTTGCCGTAGTTGGAGGAGGCGTCCGTGGAGTAGAGCGGCTGGAGGAAGTTCTGGATGAGCGGGTAGTCCATCTGCCAGCCGGAGCGGAAGGGGTTGCTGAGGCGGTGCTCGGTGAGCTGGTTGCGGAAGTCCGCGAAGGTGCCGACCGGGTTGACGACGCAGGCGTTGTCGTTGCCGAGGGCGTTGTTGATGCTGTTGCAGACGGCGTCCAGCCAGACCCGGTGCGAGCCGGTGTCGACGTTGGAGGTGAGGGTGATGCGGCCGCCGGGCAGGCCTCCGCCGTCCTGGATGAGCTTCTTCGCCGAAGCGGGGTCGAAGGTGCACGCGTCCCCGCACAGGCCGGACTTGTAGCCGCCCTGGTCGCCGAGGGCGGGTGAGGTCCAGTCCGTCGCCGGGGTGCGGGTCTTGTGGTAGATCTGGTCGGTGATCTGCTCGCGGTTGATCGCCATGGACAGCCCGCGGCGGACCTTCTCCATGCCGCTCTTCGACCAGTTCGCTTCGTACATGGGGAAGACGAGGGTCTGGATGATGCCGGCGGGCTGGTTGATGTAGCGGTCGCCCAGGTCGTTCTTGACGTTCTTGAGCTGGGCGCTGGGGATGTCGTCGACCAGGTCGAGGTTGCCGGCCTGCAGGTCGGTGTACGCGGTGTTGTTGTCGGTGTAGACGCGCAGTTCCACGCCGCTGTTGCGCGCCTTGTCGTCGCCCGGGTAGCCCTCCCACCTGCTGAGCTTCATCGCCGAGCCCTTGGCGTAGGAGTCGACGGTGTACGGGCCGTTGCCGACGGGCTTCTTCAGCCAGGCCGCGTGGTCGTCGAAGAAGGCCCGGGGCAGGGGGGCGTAGGCGGCGTAGCCGAGGGTGTCGGGCCACGTGGAGAACTTGGTGTTCAGCCGGACCGTGAAGGTCTTGTCGTCCTTGACGGCGAGGCCGGAGAGCGTCCTGGCGGTGGCGGCCCCGTCGGCGGGGTGGACCTTGTCGTAGCCGTCGACGTATGCGAAGAAGGAGGCGTTCTTCTGCTTGTTGTCGACGAGGGCCGCGTAGTTCCAGGCGTCCACGAAGGACTTCGAGGTGACCTTCTCGCCGTTGGAGAAGGTCCAGCCGTCCTTGAGGGTGATGGTGAAGTTCTGCTGGTCCGTGGTCTCGATCTTCTCGGCCAGCATGTTCTCGGCGGCGCCGCTGCGGGGGTCGTAGCGCTTGAGCCCGCGGAAGATCATGGCGAGGACCTTGCCGCCCTGGACCTCGTTGGTGTTGGCCGGCTCCAGCTGGTTCTGCGGGTCCCCCCAGGAGGAGCGGACGACCCCGGCCCCGGTGCCGCTGCCGCCGCACCCGGCCGCCGCGGCGGCCAGCGCCGCCGACAGTGCACAGACGGCCCACCGGGCGCGCGTGGCTCCACGCATCGAGTGCCTCCTCCGGATCCCGAGCGATACTTATGCCCCGATAACACCCCATCCAGCTATGTAAGGCACTAATCTCGCCGCATTCGCCGCCCGGGTCGGTACAGAAACCGCCCATATGACTGAGTGCGGGTCCATCCAGGCCCTGGGGCGGGAACGTTCCGTGAGGCCGATCAACCACTTCGAGACTGCGCGCGCAACCCGACCGTGGCAGGTAAGCATGGCCGACGATGAATGACGCAGGGGCACGCCACACCCCCAACGACTCACCACCGACACATCGCGAGCCATACACCCGCCCTCATACCGCGGGGGCATCGAGGACGTCGGCCGGCAACGGGGCGGGGTCCTCTAGGTCGGCCCTGCCGAGCGCATCAGCATGCGTCCGGGAGGTCGTCATTGGCCACCGTACGACTTCCCGGAAGGGGGAACGGGGCGCAGCCGGAAGCCAATGAGCGCGAGGCGCTGACGCGCTCGCGGGGTGGGAGGCGACCACCGCCCGCCCGACGCACCTGTCCCGGGACATCATCGGGACAACCGCCCCTGGTGACCGGGACGCGCCGCGCATGACGATGCCACCGGTGCGGAAATCCCGCGCCGGGTTCTCTCTCCTCGAAGGCGGAGCAATGACGCACGCGGTTATGGAAACGCCCACCCGGGCCGACGAGTTCGACGCGGTCGACGAATTCGACCTGGACGTGCGGATCGCCGTGAACACGGAAATCCACTCGCCCGAAGGCTCGTCCAGCAACTGGCTCTCCTGCAAGGGAACCTGTTCCCTCTCCCTCTGCTTCTGCGGGGGCAGCACGTCCTGCCGGCTGTGCTGATCTGAGATCGCCGGAGCGGGCCTCCCGCCGGAGGGCCGCTCCCCCCAGGAGAAAGGAAGACATGACCACCGACCGCGTACTGGTGATATCTCCGCGCAAGAGCGGAACGCACCTCATCCAGGAACTGATGGTGCAGCTGGGCTTCCGGGTGTACGGAGAGCCGGTGCCGCCGCGCGAGGGCCGGCCCGCCTTCAGCATCACGGAACGGCAGGAGCTGGCCGAGCGCCACCTCGACCCGGACGAGTTGGCCGGGCTCGATCACCGGCGCGACCGGGCGGAGTTCCTGCGCACGACGGACCAGCTGTGGCAGGAGCTCGCGTGGGCCTGGCAGGTGAGGCTGGCCGTGGCGCCGCTCGCTCAGGTGGAGGCGGTCGCCCCAGACTCCGTCCTGAAGCTGAAGACCCGCACCGACTTCTGGACCTCGCCGTTCTCCGCCACCCCCGCGGGAATGAGCTGGATCTTCCACTCGGTGGATGTCTGGCGCATGGACAACAAATTCCTCGCCGAGTGGCTCCACACCGGGAACCCCAAGGTCATCCTGAACTACCGGGACCCGCGGGACGCTCTGCTCTCGCTCGTCAACTTCTTCTCCCGGAGCAACGGGCTCGACTTCATCAGGTATCCAGAATCCGCAGTCTTCGGCCCGACGATGGAATCGATCGATTCCCTGGCCGACAAGCTCGCCTACGCGATCAACGACCCGAACATGCCCCTCCTCGACGATTTCGAGTCCGCCATGACGCTGCTGCGGCACCCCCAGGTGTGCAAGGTGTCCTTCGAGGAGTTGGTCGGGCCCCGGGGCGGCGGCACTCGTGCGGAGCAACTGGCCGCCGTCGGCAAGGTGGCCGACTGGCTCGGTCTGGACGTGGACCGGGAGTCGGTGGCCGACGCGATGCACGGAAAGAAGTCGTTCACGCTCAATAAGGGGCGCGCGGGCCGCTGGCGCGAAGCCTTCACCCCTCGGCTCACCCAGCAGTTCGAGAGCCGGTACGGACACGTCCTCGACGCCTTCGGATACGCCCGCGGCGCGAGCGGGAACCGGGAGACGGCATGAGGGCGGCCGTCGCGGCCGACGCGCTGCTCGACAGACCGCTCGCCGAGCGCGCCCATGCCACCGCGCGTCTCCTCGCCACACGGATCGCCGACCCCGAGCACGTGACGGCAACCGTGGCCGCGTCACCCGCGGACCCGAACACACCCGGTGCGAGACTCGGCAGCTCCCTGCTCGCCGGAGACGCGGGACTCGCCCTGGTACTGCGCACGGCGTCCCGCGCGCTGCCCGAATCCGCGGAGTTCTGGGCGCGATCGGCGCGCGCCCGCCTCGCCACGGCGGTGCGCAGCACGCGGGAGACTCCGGTGCGGGGCCCCGGCATCGGGTACGGCACGGCGGGTCTCGCCCTGGTCGTGTCGGACTTCGCCGCCGACGAACCCCGCTACGGCGAAGCCCTCGACAAGCTGCACAGCCAACTCCTGGACCAACTCACCGCCGCACCGCCCGCGGTCGGCGAGGGCGGAGTCCGGGACAGCGACTACGACGCCATCCACGGCAGCGCAGGCGTCCTCGGCCATCTGGTGTCCGTGCCCGCGCACCGTGCCACGCTACGGCAGGGCGCCCACCTGCTCATCGACCACTTGGTCCAGCTGTGCCTGCCGACCCGGCGGGACGCGGCCCCCAACTTGGTCATCCCGCCCCGGTACTACCCACTGCCCGAGTACCTGGAGGAGTATCCGCACGGATACGTCAACCTCGGCCTTGCCCATGGTCTCGCCGGGCCGCTGGCCGCGCTGTCGCTGGCGTGGCGGGCCGGATACCGGCGCAAGGGCCTGGCCACCGCCATTCAGCGGACCTCGACGTACCTCTGCGCCACCGCCGTGCAGGACGAGTTCGGTGTCGACTGGCCGACCGGGGTGCCCCTGGGCCCCGACGGCGACGAGACGCCGGCCGGGAGCCCAGCGCGTGCCGCCTGGTGCTACGGAGCGCCGGGGATCACGAGCGCCCTGCTCCAGGCCGCGCACGCCACGGGCGACGACAGGCTGAGGGAGTTCGCGACCACCGCGCTGGAGGCATCGCTGCGGCGCATCCGGGCCGGGCGGCACGCGTACTCGGCGACGCTGTGCCACGGTCTGGCCGGGGTCCTCGCCATCACCGCCGCGGCCGCCCGCAGCACGCGGAGCGCCTCCCTGCGCGCATCGCTGCCGTGGCTCACCGAACGTGTGGTGGACACGTGCCATCCCGACCTGCCGTTCGGGGTGCGCAACAGCGAACCGCACCACCCGCCCATCGACAATCCGGACCTTCTAGTGGGCGCGGCCGGTGTCGCGGCCGCCCTGTGGTCGGTGTCCTCATCGGCTTCCGTTCGCTGGCAGCGCTGCCTGCTCATCGCCTGACCCTCGCGGAGAGAACTTCATGTCCCGGTCCCACAGCCCAGCACGCCCGGCGCCGTACCGCCCCGCCGGCTTCTTCCTCCTGCGCACCCCCACACTGACCGCCGACTCCTACCGGTACGTTCTGGACGACGGGCCGAGGGGGCTCTGCGACTACCACAGCGCCGTGACGGGCGACGGGGAGACGGAGCTCTCCGCCCTCGCGTGGCCGCCGGAGAACCTCGCCCACCGGCGTCAACGGGCCCGTGCGCGGCTCTTGGACCTGGCGGAGGAGCCGTTGCTGCGCGAGGCCGTCCAGGTGGCGAGCCCCAGTCTGTTCCGGGAGCTGGAACGGATGGCACGCGACAGCGACCACGGCGACGCCGACGAGCGCGTGCACTCGTCCCTCCTGCGGTATGTGGCGCGGATGAGCACCCGGCCGACCCCCTTCGGTCTCTTCGCCCAGGTGGGAGCGGGGGAGTTCGGCAACGCCACGCGGCTGGAGCGGGTGCGGGAGGCCCCGGCCTCCATCCGGACCCGGGCCGACGTGGGCTGGCTGCTGACGCTGATCAGGACCATGGAGGGCGACCGGTCTCTGCGGGACGCCCTGCGCGTCGTGGTGAACCCCTGCCTCTACCGCAGCGGCGGGCGCCTGGTTCTCCCCGTCACCGACGTCTACGGGCAGTCCGACAACCGCTCGGCCAGCGTGCGGACCACCCGTGCCGTGGACCTGGCGCTGCGGTGCGCCGAGGGCCGGCCTTCGTACGCCGAGCTGATCGCACGCATGGGGTCCGCACTGCCCGGAGCGGGCGAGGACAGGATCAGGGCGCTGGTGGATGGGCTCTGGGACCTGCACATCCTTACCAGCGATCTGCGCCCGGCCACCACTGACATCCGTCCTGAACAAGCTCTCCTCGAACGGATCCAGGGCATCGACAGCGCCGAGCCGTACCGGAGCGCACTGGAGCGCACACGCGCCTGCGCGGCCCGGGTGGACGAGGCGCCGCGAGCGGATCTCTCCCGCCGCCTGTCCCTGCTGGACGCCCACCAGCGATCGACAGCACCCGACTACGAACGCGACGCGTACCAGGTGGACGCCACCGCTGCTCTCCTCACCCCGGTAATCAAGGCCGACGTCGCGGAGGCCGCCGCGGACGCCGCCGAGACGCTCCTGCGGCTGGGGCTCCAGCGCAGCCGCCCGCGCCATCTGGCCCAGTACCACCAGGCATTCGTCGAACGCTATGGCGTGGGCGCCGAAGTGCCGGTCCTCCGGCTCCTCAACCCGGAGCAGGGGCTCGACGCACCCGAGACCTACTCCTATCCCCCGCGGTCAACGCCGTTGCCACCCCTGCCCGAGCACGGCCCGGGACGGGCCGAGCAGGCAC
Organism: Streptomyces sp. URMC 124; assembly: GCF_051386455.1. Lineage (NCBI taxonomy): Bacteria > Bacillati > Actinomycetota > Actinomycetes > Kitasatosporales > Streptomycetaceae > Streptomyces > Streptomyces sp. URMC 124. Next base: position 28,917 of record NZ_JBPQTS010000004.1, on the reverse strand, counting down.
TCGCCTCCCTCGCGGCCGCCGCCCTGCACCAGGGCCGGAACGAGATCGAGATCACCGACGCCTTCCTGGAGACGTGGGACCCGGCCGGTACCGCCGACCCTGCGGCCAGGCCGTCGCTGGACGTCACCGCGCAGATCGCGAGCAGTTCCAAGGAGGCCCTCGACCGGGGCGAGTGGAAGCTGGTGCTCTCCCCCGCGCCGCTGCGGGACGGCGGACGGCTACTCGGCCGGTTCTCCGACGTCCTCGGGCACGATCTGACGGCGAAGCTGCGGCAGATCGCCACCGCGGAGGAAGCGCTCTGCCCAGAGGCACTGTTCGTCGAGCTCAGCTACGTCCACCAGGAAGGCAGGGGCGGCAACCTGGCCATTCACCCGTCCTTGCGCAGCCATGAGATCTGCGTCAACACCTCCCCCTCGGGCGGACCTGTCCAGCAGATCCTCCTCTCGGACGTGCTGGTCGGCGCCACCGACGACCGTTTCTACCTGCGGTCGGCGACGCTGGGCAGGGAGCTGAGGGTCACTCAGAGCCACGTGCTGAACCCGTACAAGGCCCCGAACATCTGCCGGTTCCTCCTGGAGGTGTCGGACGACGGCTTCGCCCAGCTCGCGGAGTTCGACTGGGGTCTGCTGGACTCGGCACCGGTGCTGCCGCGGGTCTCGCGCGGCCGCGTCGTACTGCGACCGGCGCGGTGGCGCATCGACGTCGGCGTGCCCGGCGCGGTCCAGCTCTTCACCGGCGCGTTGCCCGATTGTGACCGGTTCTTCGACACCTTCCAGGAGTGGCGTCGTACGTGGCGCGTGCCGAAGTGGGTCTGTCTCTCCGTCCTGGACAACAAGCTCCTACTCGATCTCGACCACCCCCTCTGCGTGGACGAGATCCACCGCGAACTGCGCCGCACGACGGCCGCCGGCTCGCTCCCGCTCATGCTGGAGGAGATGCTCCCCGACTTCTCGCAGCTGTGGCTGCGGGACAAGGACGGGCGCCCGTACGCCAGCGAGATCGTCGTTCCGCTCCTCGTGAGGGACGCGGCGACCACCCGTCGCCCGGCCATCGCCGCGCCGGTCACCGGGCCCGCCGCCCGCCGCAGCGCGTCAGCGCACGTCAAGCACCACCTCGTGGGCGGTGACTGGGCCCATCTCAAGGTGTACGCGGCGCTCGGGCGGCACGACGACATCATCAGCGGTCCGCTGCCCGCTTTCGTCCAGGAGCTGCGCGAGGAGCACCTCGTCGACCGGTGGTTCTTCATCCGCTACTGCGACCCCCACCCCCATCTGCGGATACGGCTGCGGCGCGCGCCGGGCACGGACGGCGCGCCCCTCCTCCACCGCGCGATCGCCTGGGCCAGGGCCCTGGTGGACGAGGGGCTGGCGCGCGATCTCGCCGTGGTGGCGTACGACAGGGAGACCGAGCGGTACGGGGGGCCCGAGGCCATCGAGGCGCTGGAGGCTGCCTTCGAGGCGGGGAGTGACACCGCCGCGGCCCTGGTGGGCCTCCAGCGTGCCCACCCCAGGCAGCTGGATCCGGACGTGTTGGGTGTCTTCGCCATGGACACCCTCTCCCGGCAATGGGGGGCACCGGCAAGCGCATCCGGGGTGGCGGGAGACGCGCACGGCGTCTCCGCCGAGGCACGAACCCGGTTCCGGGCGCTGCGTGCCACGTTGTGCGACCTCCTGGCCCCCTGGGACGCCCATCCCGACCCCACCGCCCGGCTCTGGGCGGACGACCTCGGCGCCATCCTCGCCAGGCAGTCGCGGGCGGTGGCCCGGGCGGGGCAGCACGTCCGGCAGCTCGCGGCAGCCGGACGGCTCGTCGGCAAGGAGGACGAGATCCTGCGCAGCCTGCTGCACATGCAGAGCATTCGCCTTTCGGGCGTGGACCGGGTACGGGAGCGGCGGTGTCACGACCTGTGGACCCTCGCGCTGCGCTCGTTGTCGGGGCGCCCGGACGCACCGGAGGAGAGCCGTCGCCGATGGCCACTCCCGGAGACCACATGAGCCGCTCATGGCAACGGGCCCTGGCTCTCCTGTGGGGCATCGGCCGTTCGCAGGTCCTGGTGCTCACCGCGGTCACCGCGCTCGGCGCCGTCGTCCCCGCGCTCCAAGTCCACCTCACGGCCCGCACCGTCCAGCACGTGGCGAACGGCTTCGGCGGCACCGGTGCCGCCGAGCAGGGGCCCGCGCTGCTGTCCGGGGGCTGCCTGGTCGCTCTGTCCGTCGTCGGTCACTTCCTGGGGGTGCTGCGGACGTACCAGGAGACGCTCCTGCGCAACAGGCTGTCGGACGCCGTCACTCTGCTGCTCATGGAGAAGGCCGCCCGGCTCTCACTCCAGCAGTTCGAGGACGCGGAAACCTACGACGCGCTGCAACGAGCCACCCGTGAGGCCACTTTCCGCCCCTACCAGGCGTTCACCGGTTTCGCTTCCGTAGTCTCGTCCCTGCTGTCCTTCCTCTCCGTCGGCACCGTGCTGCTGCACAACGACATTCCCTTGGCGCTCGCCCTCTGTCTCGGCCCGGTGCCGTCCGCTCTGGTGGGGCTGGCGTTCAGTCGGCGCACGCACGCCGTCCAGAACGCGCGGGCGGAGGACCGGCGCAAGCTCATCTATCTGGAACATCTGCTGACCAACGACCAGACGTACAAGGAGACGCGCCTGCTCGACCTCGCTCCCTTGCTGCTGAGCCGGTCGAAGGCCCTCGTGGACGAGTTCTACAGCGTCGACCAGGACATCGAGCGACGCCAGGCCCTGGCCACGGCGCTGGCCGGTCTTGTGAGCACGCTGGTCACCGGCGGGGCCGTACTGCTGGCCGTGCACATGGCGCTGCGGACCGGACAGGTCGGGGCGCTCGCGGGGTACATCACCGGCATAGCGCTGATCCAGACGTCCGTGCAGACCCTCTTCGCCAGCGCCACGCAGCTCTACGAGAACAACCTATTCCTCGGGAACCTGTTCGCCTTCATCGATCTCCCCTCGGAGTCCGTCCCGCAGGGGCACCTCGGTCTTCCGGAGCGGTTGCGCCAGGGCATCGAGTTCCGCCATGTGTCCTTCACCTACCCCGGAAGTGCGGAACCGGTCCTCGCAGACGTCTCTTTCACCGTTCCCGCGGGCACCTGCGTCGCCCTGGTAGGGAGCAACGGAGCGGGCAAGTCCACCCTGCTCAAGCTCCTCGCCCGGTTCTACGAGCCGACGAGCGGAACCATCCTGGTGGACGGCCGCCCCCTTGCCGAGTACGACCTCGCCGAGTTGCGGGACGGCATCGGCGCGATCTTCCAGGACTACATCCAGTACGAGGCCCCGGCCCGCGAGAACATCGGCCTGGGCAGGACCGGCCGCCTCGACGACGAGCAAGGCATCCGCGCCGCGGCCGACCACGGACGGGCACTCGGCTTCCTCGACGAACTGCCGCAGGGGCTGGATACGTATCTGGGCCGCTGGTTCACCGGGGGCCGGCAGCTCTCCGGCGGGCAGTGGCAGAAGGTGGCCCTGGCACGCGCCTTCTTCCGCAAGGCCCCCGTCCTGCTGCTGGACGAGCCGACGGCCGCCGTCGACGCCGCCGCGGAGGCCGAGATCTTCGGCCTGCTCAGGAAGGTGCACGAAGGGTCGACGTCCCTGCTCGTCGCCCACCGGTTCTCCGCCGTCCGCACCGCCGACCACATCGTCGTCATCGACGCGGGCAGAGTGCGCGAACAGGGCTCGCACGACGACCTGATGGCGTCACAGGGACTCTACGCCCGCCTCTTCCGCCTCCAAGCCGCGGGATACCAGTAGCGTCCGGCCGCGGTCTCCGTGCATCCGCCTAACGGGCTCGCATGGCCGCCCCTTTGGCACCGGTGCCCACCCGACGTCCCGCGCCGTGCACCACAAGCACCAGATCACAGACGCAGAGGAGCAGCATGCGATCAGCACAGACAGGCGCCGCCGTGCCAACAAACGCGAAGCGGGCGGCCACGGGGGAACGAGCCGGTGGCGCGAAGGCGGGGACACCGTGACGCGCATCCCCTTGAGCGTGCTCGACCAGGTACCCATTCACTACGGGACGCGAAGAAGCACCGCCCTCGCCGAGACAGTCGCATTCGCGCAGGCCGCCGAGGAGTTGGGCTGTCACCGCTTCTGGGTGGCCGAGCACCACGGCGACCGCTCACACGGCTGCGGCTCCCCCGAGGTGCTGGCCGCCGCGATCGGCGCCGTCACCACCCGCATCAGGGTGGGGGTGGGTGCCTTCCCCTTGCCGCTGTACGCGCCCTGGAAGCTGGCCGAGTCGATCAGCGTCCTGGCGGGTCTCGCTCCGGGACGGACCGATGCCGGACTCTGCCGCGGTCCCGGTGCCACACAGGAGGCGCTCGCGGCCCTGGTCGCCCATCACGCTGCGGGCCTCCCCCGACCCTTCGAGGAACTCGCCGCCGAACTGGTCAAGCTCCTCGGACGCCGCGCGGGAGACCTGAAGAGCATGCCCCTGATCATCACCGGTTCCGGGCCCGGCAGCGCACGGCTCGCGGCGCGCCTGGGACTCCCCTACGTCTTCGGCCAGTTCGCCCTCATGGACACACGGCCCGACCTGGTGGGCCTGTACCGCGAGGAGTTCGAGCCCTCGCCGTGGCTGGACACGCCGAAGACCGTACTGGCCCTCCGTGTGGCGGCGGCCGACTCGGCCGACACGGTCGACGCCCTGACCGCAGGCTTCGCCGGTGCCCTTGCCGGCGCCGCCCACCTGCCGCCCGAGGCGCGCAGGCAGCTGGCTTCCGGCGCCCTGCCGACGACGGCCTCGTGTCTCCCGGACGCTCCGCTGACGCCCATTTCCGTACCGGACGTCGGCAGCATGCTGATCCGCGGAGACGGGCGAACGCTGCGCCGGCCCCTGGCGGACCACCTCTCGCTCTACGAACCGGACGAACTCATGGTGACGGTCTGGTCCTCCGACCTCAACGGACGCGTCCGCGCGCTGGAGCTCGTCCGGGACGCTCTGCCTCACTGAGCTCCGGGGAGCACGGCGGGCCGCCGCGGTCGAGTGTCGAACATCCGGAAGCCTTCCGGGAATCGCCCCGGGCGGGAGGCGAGCGGCGACCGGGCCGGGCTCCGGTCGCCGGTGCCGTCAGCCCCGTGAAGAGGGCAGCCACGATGGCTTCACCGCGGCTGCCGACACCGAGTTTGCCCAGGGCAGCCGAGACGTAGTTGCGCACGATCTTGTCCGGGAGGGTTAACTCGCGCGCGATGCGCCGGTTGTCGAAGCCGCGGACGACGAGCCGGAGCACGTCGTACTCACGGGCCCTGAACGCGGGGAGGGCGCCCTGCCTCCGCACCTCTCCCGACGGGCCCGCAGGGCGGAGAGCACGTACTCGACACCGGGGCTGAACGCCACGCCTCCGCCCCGGACGAGCCTGATGGCGTCGAGGACCATGGTGGGTTCCGAATCCTTGAGTAGGAAGCCCTTGGCTCCCGCGCACAGGGCCGCCAGCACCAGTTCGTCCCAGCCGCCCCACGCCCACCCCGTCACCAGGATGCCCAGGGGCGGGTAGCGGCGCGCCAGCACCCGGACCGTGGCGAGCCCGGAGCCTCCCAGCATGTCGAGGTCCAGGAGCACGACGTCGGGTCTCGCGTCCTCGATGCCTTCCAGACATGTCCCGGCGCCCGGAGCCTAGCCCACCAGCCGCAAGACGCTGTCCGTCGAGAACGGCACGGATACCGATCCTGACGATGGGATTCCGCACAACGAGGAGCACGCGAATCGGATCTGTCGGCGAAGGTGTCACTGCGCATACCTCTCGAACAGGCCAGGTCACACGCCCGGAATCCTAAGGATGCGAAAACTGGATGCCCTGGCACATCGAACGGTAACCAGTGAGTTTGGTTTTCCAGCCCACTAGAGGGACGGCCGGGACGCGCGGGCGGAATCGCGGCGCCCCGGCAGGGGGCGTGCTGACCTCTGCCGGGGCCCTGGACCCGTTGCCGCATGGGGTAAGGAGCTACAGCGCGGGGCCGAGCCTCTTCCAGGGGCGGCTTCCGTCGGCTTCGGTCCTGCCCGGTTCGGTGCTGGTGTACCAATGGGCGTACCAGTAGAAGCCGTCTGCTTGACGTAGACGCCGGTGGCTCGCTTGGGGTCGCCGGTCAGGATGTGGGTGGCGTGGTCGTTGTCGCCGTTGGCGGCCTCGACCTCCTGTCCGGTGGCGGCGCAGAGTTTGAAGAGCCTGCCGTGGCGTGGTCCCCCGGGCCGGCCCTCGGTGCCGTCGTCGTTGACGGGGACGAACCGCCAGTGCTGGTGCTCGCCGTCACCGCAGACCTGGGTGGCGAGGTCCTGCCCGGAGTCTGTGGCGGCGAGGCACTGCCGCCGCTGCCGATGGTGTACCAGCCGTCGCCCGCGTCCTTGACCTGCCAGAACTGGTTGGGGGTGGTCGTGGAGGGGAAGACGAGGTGGACCCGCGACTGGTCAGGGTAGTGATCCATGTTCATCTGCTGGTACTCGAACTGCCAGCCCTTGTCCCCCTTGTCGAACGCGCCGCAAAAACGTCCCGCCGCGGGCGTGTAGGTCTTCCCGGGCTCCAGTCGACGGTGGGGGCAGGTGCCCGAGGACGGGGCCGGGGGCTCCACGATGCCGGTGCCCCGGCGCTTGTCACCGATGATGCCGTACTCCTCGTCGCCGATCTTGACCGTGGTGTTCGCGGGGCCGGTGATCGGCAGGTAGTACATGACGTCGATGTCCATGGACTTGCCCGGCGGTATGTCCTCGCAGTAGCCGAGTTCGATGGAAAGACGGTGGAAGCCGGCCTTCAGACCGCCCTTGTTGGGGCCGCTGCGACCGGGCTTGGTGATCGGCATCTCCTTGTAGGCACCGTCCTTGATGACGGGTGGGGCGGAGGCGGGATATCGAAGGAGATCTCGGTGCCTTGGCCAAGGGTCTGGCCGCTGTTGTTGGTGATGCGCAGATTGGGCTGGAGGGGGTAGAAGTCCTTCTCGGCGGGTGGGGAAGTCGACCAGGTCGGCGTCGGCGTCGATGACCTGCAGGGGCAGGGTGCGGCCGCGCGCGCCTTGGTCGCCCCGTAGGGGGCCCGCGGCGCGCAGGGACTTGTCCAGGCGTGTCGTCAGGTCGTAGCCCATGCCGTACTCGCCGCCCGGGCGCTCGGCATAGTCGCCCGCCAGTTCCCACAGCATGACGCCGCTGATGCCTTTGTCCTTCACGTAGTGGACTTTGGCGTCGATCGACCGCTCGTTCTCGATGGACAGGAACACCTTCTTGTCCGCGTTCCACAGCCACGGGGCCTCCAACTCGGGGCTGCACTCCCCCTCGTAGCGCCCGCGCAGCTTGTTTTGCTCGCGCGCTGTGTTGAGCCCGTACGACTTCAAGTAGCCGGGGGGTGCCGCCTTCACGAATATCAAGAAGAGCCGGTAGGGCAGGGAAGGGCCGCCTGGCAATCAGGCATTAAGCTATGAAGCCAATGGCCCCGCAGGCATCAAATCTGATTCAAACGGCTATGCGTTGCTCCGTGCTGCTGCACAAGCCCATCTGGCCAGATGTCAATCGTCAGGTGGGTGATCCTGCGGAACTTCACTGAACCATAAATTGACGTACATCAAGTCCCATGGAATGCACCATGGTTCCCAGTTTTCTCTGCTGGGAGTCTGCCTTAGCCCTATTCCCATCGGCTTCATGCGCAGCCCTAAGAATTGCTACCGCCTGAGCCTCGCCGAAGCGATGCCCAGTATCCACTTGGATCAAGGCTGCCTGATTCGCAAGCTGTAGAGCATCCGAAAGTTGACGCTTCCCCAAGCGAATCCGTGCCAGTGCAGTCAGAGCCCGTCCTTCAAGGACGCGATAACCCCAGGCGCAAGCCTGTTTTGTGGCTTTTTCAGCTTCTTCCTCGGCCCCTTGAAAGTCACGCTGCAGCAATCGCGTGCCGGAAATTCCTATAAGAGCCATCGTCTCGGTATGCCGAGCGCCAATTCGACAGGCGATCTCCTGTGACTTGCTGAAATGCATTTCTGCACTTCTGGCATCTCCCATAGCCATGTAGATTGAAGCCAAGGTCTCAAGAACAGCCGACTCGAGGCGGCTCTCATCGGTCTCGTCCGCCAATACCAAAGCAGCTCTGACGAATCTCAGAGCGTCCGGCCATTGCCCTCTATCTCTATGAATCTCGCTGATGGCACGCAGTGCCTCTGCTTCGCTGCCTCTGTTTCCGATCTCTCGATGAATAGCCAGTGCGTCCGTCAGATCAGCCATCGCCCCCTCGAGATTCCCCAGCAGGTATCTTGCCTCCCCTAGATTACTGAGTATCATTCCCTCAGATCCGCGCAGACTGATTTTACGGCTTAACTCCAGCGCCTGCAGGGAAAACTCCTCGGACTGGCGGAGCCGACCCAGCTCATGATGGAGAATCCCCAAGTTCGCCGTAATGCTGACTTTCAGTATCGCATAGCGCGGGTCGTCTGGCAGGCTGCCCTGGGCCGCTGTGTACCTCTTAACGGCATCTTGTAGTCGGCCAGTCAGGATGTCTACCAATCCGAGGTCGTTCAGTGCAAGAGCCTTCCCTTCCTGCCATCCCGCTATCTCTGTTACACAAAACGCCGACTCATAGTGCCTGGCTGCTTCCTCGTACTGTCCGAGACTCCGGTGAGCATCGCCCAGACTGATCTGTGCCGCAGAAAGTGCAAAGTCATCACCTGCCCGGCGTGCCGCAGCGACCGCTGCATTCGATATTGAGAGCCAGTTAGACCCGTCTCGGCACAGCCAGAAATAGCCACGCAACGTGTCACAGAGTTGCCAAGCATACTGCGGGAAGCCTAGGTCTTCGGCAACCTTCAACGCGGCGACTATATTTACATGTTCCTTCTGTATCCATTCGTAGGCCTCCCCTTGATCGCTGAACTCCGCACAATGATTTGAGGTCACATCGATATTGGGGAGACGGACCTTTTCTGGATACAGCAGGCGAGCTGCCAGATCGGCCGACGCCAAGTAGTGACGGAAAAGCCTGGCTATGGAGTCACCGCGCGCCTGACTGCCTTCCTCCAGAGTCGCACATTCTGCAGCAAAGAGGCGCAAGAGATCGTGAAAAGCAAATGTTCCCGAGTCACGCTGGTCGATGAGATGAACGCCGGCGAGCCGATTCAACATGGTGAGTGTCCGCCCAGGCTGCAATCCGGCGAGGGCCGCAGCTGCTCCGAGAGTAACTACCGGTCCTGGCAGCAGTCCCAGAACCCTGAAGAGGAACTGTTCGTCTGGCGTCAGTGACGCATAAGTGAGATGGAAGACTGCCCTAAGGTTACTGGCGTCGTCGCCGCTGACGGCGAGAGTACCAAGCCGCTGGTCCTCTTGAAGGAGCCGGCAGACATAATCTGCTATTCGGCCGTTCTCGTGGAGCTCCAGCAAGTTCACTGCAGCAATGCGAAGTGCCAGCGGCAGGTAGCCACAGAGGCCCGCCAACTGATCGGCTGCCTGATACTCAGCCTGCACGCGTTCTTTCCCCAACACCCGCTCCAACAGGAGCCGCGCCTCTTGCTTGTTCAAGACGTCCAGTCTGATCCTGCGCCCACCGTCGCGGACGATCAAGCCGACCAGACTATCCCTGCTTGTGACGACCGCAAATGTTCCGGAACTGCTAGGCAGCAAGGGCCGTACCTGTTCGGCACTGCGTGCGTTGTCCAGCAAAATCAGCACGCGCTTGTTCGCCAGCAGACTCCGATAGAGTCCCGTTGCGCCATCGAGGTTTTGAGGGATCTGCTCATGAGGCACTCCGAGAGCGTGAATAAAGGTTCTGAGAGCATCGATCGCTGCAAGCGGCTCGCTCTTAGAAAAGCCTCGCAAGTCGATGTACAACTGCCCATCTGGAAACCGCTCCCGGGCCGTGTGTGCCCAGTGCACAGCCAACGAAGTCTTACCGACACCGCCTTGCCCATCTATGGTCGTTATGATCAACGGGCCAGTTGTGCGTGAGCCTACTGCCCACGACTCAAGGGATTGCAAATGATCGAGGCGCCCCGTGAAGTGGACAGTGTCTGCCGGAAGTTGCATCGGAGCGGGGTGCGTTTTATGGGTGAGCTGGACATGGTCCGCGCCCGGCGCCGGATCGTCCGGAAGCATGCGGCTGTGATCATCGGCCAGAATGGCACTCTCGATGGCTCTTAGCTTCTCTCCTGGTTCCAGACCGAGTTCCTCGATCAGGATGCGACGTCCTTCTCTGTACGCTTCAAGCGCATCGGCACGACGACCAGATCGGTAGAGGGCCACCATGTACTGAGCCCGCAGTGCTTCTCGTAGCGGGTTTCGATCGACGTACTGCCGGATTTCAGCCACCAGTTCCACATGCCGACCCAGCGTAAGTTCGGCTTCCACCAGGCGCTCGAACGTCGACAGTCTTGCCTCCTCCAAACGAGGAGCTTCGACGTCCGTCAAGAACGAGGAAGCCACCCCTTCCAAGGCTGCCCCTCGCCACAAGCTGAGCCCGGCCCGGAGTATCCGCGAAACACCGTGCAGATCGGAGCGCGCCCGAGCGTCGCCGGCTTGCCGGATCAGTCGCTCAAACTCGCTGACGTCGAGTGTGTTGGCCGCCAGGTTCAGTACATAGCCCTGTGGAACGGTCTCCAGCGGAGTGTCATCCCCGGAACCTACCCGCAGCACCTGCCTCAAGCGGCGAATGTAGTTGTGCAGCGTAGTCCTCGCGGTCTTCGGGGGACGCAGACCCCAGAGGCCATCGATCAGCTCTTCCGCTGTCACGATCTCATCACCGCGCAGGAGGAGCATGGCAAGCAAAGCACGTTGCTTGGCCGCAGACACTACAACGAGCCGACCGTCGTGCCGCACCTCTACGGGCCCAAGTAGCCGAAAATCCAACTGCCCCTCCTATAGCGACGGCTGCCACCAGGCCAGTCACTTGCTGGTCAGCGCTAGTCACGCGATAGCGACACAACTGATGCTAGATGAAGCAGTCGACCTAGCAGAGGTGGTCAAACATGGCTGAATCGACAGATTCTGCGATTCGCATACTCCTTGTCGATGTCAACCCTCTTGTCCGGATAGGCATCAGCGCTGCGCTAGCCGACAGTGCAGTGTGCTCAGTGGGGGAGGCTGTGGACGCCACAGCGTGCCGCCAGCTACTCAGCGCCACAGCAGCGGATGTTGTGCTGATGGATCTCGATTCGGAAGCTTCAGCTGATGCAGCAGTCCGTTCACTGCTGGAGGTGGACCCAGACCTGGGGGTAGTTGGCACGGTGTCACCCAGAATGGACCGCGACACATTGCTTCTCTCTGCTCTGATGGCAGGAGCACGCGGCTACCTGGTCAAGGCTGTCAGCCCCGCTGTGGTTAGGGACGCGATAGTCTCCGTACACGCTGGTGGCATCTTCGTCGGACCACGAACGGGCAGCAGGTTTTCCACCCTGCTCGACAACATGGCACGACCCAGTCGGCGCACAGTCTTCCCCAGCCTTACAAACCGGGAACACGAAGTCCTGTTGCTCGTGGCACAGGGCTTTGACAACCGGCGGATCGCAAGAGAGCTCTACCTGTCTGATAAGACAGTCCGCAACCACGTTTCGGCAATACTTGGGAAACTGGGCCTGTCCAGCAGAGCGCAGGCCGTAGTTGCGGCCCGTACTGGACAATTCGCTGCTTAAAACAAACAGGGCCTCGACTCCTGGTCGAGGCCCTGAAGTTCATCATCACACGGTGCGAACGATGCTCCGCTCTTCCGCGAAGTGGCACGCCGACTCGTGCGCCGCCGGGGTGTCCTTGCCCTCGTAGAGCTTGGGCACGGCCAGGAGCGGCAGCTCCTCGGCGCACTTGTCCTCGGCCTTCCAGCAGCGGGTGCGGAAGCGGCAGCCGGACGGCGGGTTGGCCGGGGAGGGCACATCACCGGTGAGGATGATGCGCTCGCGGCCCTCGCGGGCCTCCGGGTCCGGCACGGGGACGGCCGACAGCAGCGCCTGGGTGTAGGGGTGCGTCGGGTGCTCGTAGATCTGCACGTCCGTACCGATCTCGGCCATCTTGCCCAGGTACATCACGCCGACGCGGTCGGAGATGTGCCGGACGATGGACAGGTCGTGCGCGATGAAGACGTAGGAGAGGTTGAACTCGTCCTGCAGTCGCTCCATCAGGTTGATGACCTGCGCCTGCACCGAGACGTCCAGCGCCGAGACGGGCTCGTCGCAGATGATGATCTCGGGGTTGAGCGCGAGGCCGCGGGCGATGCCGATGCGCTGGCGCTGACCGCCGGAGAACTGGTGCGGGTAGCGGTTGACGTACTCGGGGTTGAGACCGACGACGTCGAGCAGCTCCTGGACGCGCTTGCGCCGGTCGCCCTTGGGCGCCACCTCGGGGTGGATCTCGAAGGGCTCGCCGATGATGTCGCCGACCGTCATCCGCGGGTTGAGCGAGGTGTACGGGTCCTGGAACACCATCTGGATGTTGCGCCGGACCGCCTTCAGCGCGCGCCCGGACAGCTTGGTGATGTCCTGGCCCTTGTAGAAGACCTCGCCGGAGGTGGCCGTCTCCAGCGTCATCAGCAGCTTGGCGACCGTGGACTTGCCGCAGCCGGACTCGCCGACGATGCCCAGCGTCTCGCCCTGGTAGAGGTCGAAGGAGATGCCGTCGACGGCCTTGACCGCGCCGACCTGCTTCTTGAGCAGCAGGCCCTGCGTCAGCGGGAAGTGCTTGACGAGGTTGCGGACCTGGAGGATCGGCTCCCGCTGACCGGCCGCCTCGGCCTTGCCGGCCCGCTTGGTCATGTCAGCCATGGATCGTCTCCTTCCAGAAGTGGCACGCGCTGCCGCGGCCGTCGAGCTCGGTGCCGTCCTGCTCCGTCACCGGGTGCAGGGCGGGGATGTCCTCCCTGCAGACGTCCTGGGCCTTGGGGCAGCGCGGGTTGAAGGCGCAGCCGGTGGGGATCCGCAGGAGGTTGGGCGGCAGGCCCTTGATCGCGTACAGCTCCTGGCCCTTGTGGTCCAGGCGCGGGATCGAGTCCAGCAGGCCGCGGGTGTACGGGTGGGCGGGGCGCTTGTAGAGCTCGTGCACGGGCGCGGTCTCCACGATGCGGCCCGCGTACATCACGGCGATCTTGTCGGCGACGTCCGCCACCACGCCCAGGTCGTGGGTGATGAGGATCAGGCCCATGTTGTACTCGCGCTGCAGCTCGGCGAGCAGGTCCATGACCTGGGCCTGGACGGTCACGTCGAGGGCCGTGGTCGGCTCGTCGGCGATGATCAGGTCCGGCTCCAGCGCCATGGCCATCGCGATCATTATGCGCTGGCGCATACCGCCCGAGAACTGGTGCGGGTAGTCGCCCACGCGCTGCTTGGCGGCCGGGATGCGCACCCGGTCCATCAACTCGATCGCCTTGGCCTTGGCGTCCTTCTTCGACAGGCCCTGGTGCACCCGGAACATCTCGCCGAGCTGGTTGCCGACGGAGAAGACGGGGTTGAGGGCGGACAGCGCGTCCTGGAAGATCATCGCCATCTTCGGGCCGCGCAGCTTGCGCCGCTCGCTCTCCGGCAGCTTCAGGATGTCCTGGCCGTGGAAGAGGATCTCACCGCCGGCCACCCGGCCGGGGGGCGAGTCCAGGATGCCCATGATGGCCTGGGCGGTGACGGACTTGCCGGAGCCCGACTCGCCGAGCACGGCGAGGGTCTCGCCGGCGTCGACGCTGTAGCTGACACCGTTGACGGCCTTGGCGACGCCGTCGCGGGTCTTGAACTCGACGTGCAGGTCGCGCACTTCGAGCAAGGGCGCGGACTTCTTCGCGTCCTGCGGCGCGGAACCGGCCGCCCGTTCGGTCTTTTCGATCGTGGTCATCGGGACGTTCTCCTCAACGCAGCTTCGGGTCGAGGGCGTCGCGCAGCCCGTCACCGACAAAGACAAATCCGAGCACCGTCAGCACGATCGCGGAGCTGGGGTACACCCACAGGAAGTCCTTGACACCGAGGAAGTCCCTGGCGGAAGAGATCATGTTGCCCCACTCCGGCACCTCGGGGCTCACGCCGATGCCGAGGAAGGACAGCGACGCCTCGGCGACGACGGCGGTGCCGACGCTGAAGGACACGTAGGACATCACGGCCGCGATGGAGTTGGGCATGATGTGCCGCAGGATGATGCGGGTGGTGCTCGCGCCCAGGGCCTTCGCCGCCGTCACGTAGTCCATCTCGCGCACGGACAGGATGCTGGAGCGCAGCAGGCGGGCGACGGTGGCCCAGCTGAAGACGGCCAGCGAGACGATGACGGGCAGCACGCCGCGGCCCATCACCAGGATGATCACGATCGCGCCGATGAGCAGCGGGAAGGCGAAGAAGATGTCGGCGGTGCGCATGATGACGCTGTCGACGGCCTTGCCGAAGTAGCCGGACAGGGCGCCGAGGATGCAGCCGATCACACAGGCCAGGAAGATCGAGGCCAGACCGACGATCACGGCGATGCGGCTGCCGTAGATGATGCGGGAGAACTGGTCGCGGCCGAGGGCGTCGGTGCCGAACCAGTGGTCGCCGTTGGGCTCGGCCAGCGTGTTGGTGAGGTTCTGCGCGTACGGGTCGTGGGTCGCGATCAGCGGCGCCGCGGCGGCGACGATGAACAGCAGGGCGACCAGGACGAGGCCGACCACGGCGAGCTTGTTGGCCATGAAGCGGTGGCGGATCTCGCCCCACTGGGTGATGCGGGCCGGTGCGGGCTCGGCGGTGTTGTTCGCGGCGGCGGTCTGTGCGGTCGCGGCGTCCGGCCCCTGGTCGCTCTTGGTGAGCTCAGTCATGGGTGACTCCTAGAACGGGGTATGACCTGGCGGTCAGCTGAGGCGGATCCGCGGGTCGAGCACCGCGTACAGCAGATCGACCAGCAGGTTGAGGACGACGAAGACGGCGACGCCGTAGGTGACCACGCCGACGATGATCGGGTTGTTCCCCTGCTGGATCGCGGTGACCAGCGCGTAGCCCATGCCGTCCCAGTTGAAGATCGCCTCGGTGATGAGGGCGCCACCGAGCAGACCGCCGAAGGAGATGCCGATGTAGGTCACCACGGGGATGATCGAGTTGCGCATGACGTGCTTGAGGAGCACCGTGCGGCGCGGAAGGCCCTTGGCGATGGCCGTCTTGACGTAGTCCGCGCGCAGCACCTCGAGCATGGTGCCGCGCATCAGCCGGGCCACGAGCGCCGCGTCGATGATGGCCAGCGTGAACGCCGGCATGATCATCGAGTTGAACGACCCGTCCGAGATCAGCGGGAACCAGCCGAGGTTCACGGCGAACTGGCTCTGCAGGATCATGCCGATGACGAAGCTGGGGAAGCCGATGGCCAAGGTCGTGAGAAGTGTGACCAATACATCCCAGAACGAATATCTGAACAAGGCCGCCACCAGGCCCGCGAGGACGCCGAGCACCACGTCGATGATGATCGCCGCCACGGCCAGCTTGGCGGTGTTGCCCAGCTTGGGGCCGAGCACCTCGGTCACCTGGCGCCGCTGGGTGTAGTCCTCGCCGAGGTCACCCTTGACCAGATTGGTCACATAGTTGCCGTACTGCACGGCGAGGGGCTTGTCCAGACCGTAGCGCTCGCGCAGCTGCTCGACGACGGCGGGGTCACGCGCCTTGTCGCCACCGAGCGAGCCGACCGGGTCTCCGGGAAGGACGAACAGGCAGGCGAAGAGGATGAGGGTCGCACCGAAGAGGACGATCACCATCTGCCCGATCCGCCGGATCACATATTTGCCCACGATGTCTCCTTGACTTACTGCCGCCGTGGGGCGTTCGCCGTCGCCTCCCGGTACGGGAAGGGTGGGTGGGGAGGCGGCCGCACACGTCCCGGCCCGCGGGCCGGGACATGCGGAGGCGAAGGCCGTGGAGCCTCAAGTCGTTGCTCGGGGCTCCACGGTCTTCACGGGACTGGCTGGAGGGTGATGGTTACTTGACGCCGATCTCGGCGAGGTTCGGGTCCTCGAAGAAGTCCAGCTTGATGTTGGTGAACTTCTTGCTGTTGACCAGGCGGTACTGGGTGCGCTTCCAGGTCGGGATGACGCCCTGGTCCTCGTCGATGGCCAGCTTCTCGGCCTCGTTGTAGATCTTGGCGCGCTCGGCCGCGTCCTTGGTCTGACGGGCCTTCACCAGCAGCTCGTCGAACTTCGGGTTGCTGTAGCGGCCGCGGTTGTCGCCCAGCGCCTTGCCGTTGGCGTCCGGGTTGATGCCGCTGGTGGACAGCAGAGGCGAGAAGAAGTTGTCGGCGGTCGGGTAGTCGGCGGTCCACGCCTGACGCCAGATGCCGATGGTGCCCTTGTCCTGCTGGCGCGCCAGGGCCTCCTTGAAGGGCAGACCGTTGAGCTTGACCTTCAGGCCGAGCACGTCCTCGATCTGCTTGGCGACGGCCTGCACCCACTCCTCGTGCCCGGCACCGGTGTTGTAGCCGAAGTCCAGGGTGTCGCCCGGCTTGAGGCCGGCCTTCTCCGCGTACTCCTTGGCCTTGTCCTTGTCCTGCTTGACGCAGGAGGTGCACACGTCGGCCTTGTAGACGTCCTTGAAGGACGGGGGCAGCAGGGCGGTCGCGGGCTCCTGCAGACCCTGGAAGACACCCTTGGCGATCTCGGCGCGGTCGATCGCGTAGGAGATGGCCTTGCGGGCGTCGGCCGACTTCATCGGGCCCGACTCGTTGAACGGGGAGATGTAGTTGACGCCGCTGACGTCAGCCTTGATCCACTGGCCCTGGGGCTCGTACTTCGCCTTGGCGCCCGGCATCTGCGGGACGGGCATGCGGGCCCAGTCGAACTGGCCCGACTCGAAGCCCTTGTACTCCAGGGTCACGCCGCTGTTCGGGTTGAGGATCGACAGCTCGACCTTGTCCAGCTTGGCCTTTTCCAGACCGTAGTCGTCGTTGCGGACGAGCGTGATCTTCTTGTTGTGCTCCCACGAACCCGACATCTTGAAGGGGCCGTTGCCGATGGGGGCGTCGTTGAACGACTTGTTGTCACCGGCGCCGGCGACCTTCGGGACCGGGCTGAAGGCCGGGTGGGCGGTCTTCTTGTCGAACTCGAAGTCCGGCGAGGAGAGCTTGACCTTGAGGGTGTAGTCACCCTCGGCGGTCAGACCGGAGAACTTGTCGCTCGAACCGCCGTTGAGCTCCTTGTAGCCGGCGATGCCGTTCATGTGGTACGCCACGTCGGAGGCGGACGCCTTGGCGACGACGCGGGTCCAGCCGCGGATGAACGCCTCGGCGTTCACGGGCTCGCCGTTGGAGAACTTGGTGTCCTTCTTGATCTGGAAGGTCCACTCGTCACCGGCGTCGTTCGGCTTGGCGGACTCCGCCAGCTTCGCTTTGAGGGTGCCGTCGACGTTCACGTCGTAGAGGCCCACGAACAGCTGACGGGCCACCAGCGTGCCCTCGGATTCCTGGGCGTTGAAGGGATCGATCGACTTCGGCTCGGTGATACCGAGACGGAAGACCGCTCCCTTGCCGCCACTGTCCTTGCTGTCACTGCCACCACAAGCAGTTGCCGCCATGGCCACGACTATCGCGCCGACGACCCACTTGGCGCTCTTGGCACCGCGCATGGGTATGCCTCCTCAAGAGTCCACTTTTCACTACGAGAGAGGCGCCGGCCCCACGCTGACACCCCTGACAGCGGAGACGGAACCGGCACCTCGAGTGTGCTCGTGAGTCGGCGCTCCCCACAGCGCGTGACCCATTGACCCGAGCTCAATGAACCCAACTATTAAGTACGTCCGCCTTGTAAACCACACTTAAAGGGTCTCGCTTTGGTCACATCGAGCGCCTTCAGCGGTTCGAAAACCGGACAAAGTCAGCACAGACAGACACCCGCGAAACGGACTGTTAACACAACTTCCGGCGTCGACCGGCCGGTATTCGGACAACCTGTGCAGCCGTGCATGAATACGGACTGTCTGATTCCGAGTTGCTCGGACACGCCGGAGGCCCCGTCCCGCCGCAGTGCACTGCGGCGGGACCGGGCCTCTCGGGACCGGCGCTCCTGGCGGAGCGTCAGGAGATTCAGCGCTTGGCGCGGGAAGCCGTGCGGCCGCGCTCCTTCTGGTCCAGGACGACCTTGCGGATGCGGACCGCCTCCGGGGTGACCTCGACGCACTCGTCGTCGCGGCAGAACTCCAGGGACTGCTCCAGCGACAGCTTGCGCGGCGGGACGATCGCCTCGAAGGAGTCGGCGGAGGAGGAGCGCATGTTGGTGAGCTTCTTCTCCTTGGTGATGTTGACGTCCATGTCGTCGGCGCGCGAGTTCTCGCCGACGATCATGCCCTCGTACACCTCGGTGCCCGGGTCGGTGAAGAGCACGCCGCGCTCCTGGAGGTTCGTCATCGCGAAGGCGGTGACGGCACCGGCGCGGTCGGCGACCAGGGAGCCGTTGTTGCGGGTCTTCAGCTCGCCGAACCACGGCTCGTGGCCCTCGTGGATCGAGTGGGCGATACCGGTGCCGCGGGTGTTCGTCAGGAACTCCGTGCGGAAGCCGATCAGACCGCGGGACGGAACGACGAACTCCATGCGGACCCAGCCGGAGCCGTGGTTGGACATGTTGTCCATGCGGCCCTTGCGGGTGCCCATGAGCTGCGTGACCGCGCCCATGTGCTCCTCGGGCACGTCGACCGTCAGGCGCTCGACCGGCTCGTGGATCTTGCCGTCGACCTCCTTGGTGACGACCTGGGGCTTGCCGATGGTCATCTCGAAGCCCTCGCGGCGCATCTGCTCGACCAGGATGGCCAGCGCCAGCTCACCGCGGCCCTGCACCTCCCAGGCGTCGGGGCGCTCGGTGTCCAGGACGCGCAGCGAGACGTTACCGACCAGCTCGCGGTCCAGACGGTCCTTGACCTGGCGGGCGGTGACCTTGCGGTCCTTGACGGCGGACTTGGCGTCCGCGCCCTTGCCCGTGCCGCCACGGCCGACCAGCGGCGAGGTGTTGGTGCCGATGGTCATGGAGATCGCGGGCTCGTCGACCGTGATCAGGGGCAGCGCGACCGGGTTCTCCGGGTCGGCCAGGGTCTCGCCGATCATGATGTCGGGGATACCGGCGACCGCGCAGATGTCGCCCGGGCCGGCGACCTCGGCCGGCTTGCGGGTGAGCGCCTCGGTCATCATCAGCTCGGTGATGCGGACGTTGGAGATGGTGCCGTCGCGCTTGATCCACGCGACGGTCTGGCCCTTGCGCAGCTCGCCCTGCTCGACGCGGAGCAGCGCGATGCGGCCGAGGAAGTTGTCGGCGTCGAGGTTGGTGACGTGGGCCTGCAGCGGCGCGTCCTCCTCGTAGGCCGGGGCCGGGACGTGCTCCAGGATCGTGGAGAAGAACGGCTCCAGGTTGGTGCTGTCCGCGGGGACGGTGCCGTCCTCCGGCTTGGTCAGCGACGCGATGCCGTCACGGCCGCAGGCGTAGACGATCGGGAACTCGATCTGGTCCTCGTCCGCGTCCAGGTCCAGGAAGAGGTCGTACGTCTCGTTGACGACCTCGTCGATGCGGGAGTCCGGGCGGTCCGTCTTGTTGATGCAGAGGATGACCGGCTTGCGCTGCTGGAGTGCCTTGCGGAGCACGAAGCGGGTCTGCGGCAGCGGGCCCTCGGAGGCGTCCACCAGCAGCACGACCGCGTCCACCATCGACAGGCCGCGCTCGACCTCGCCACCGAAGTCGGCGTGGCCGGGGGTGTCGATGATGTTGATGGTGATCGGCTCGCCGCCGTCCTTGGGGTGGTACTTCACCGCCGTGTTCTTGGCGAGGATCGTGATGCCCTTCTCACGCTCCAGGTCGTTCGAGTCCATGACTCGGTCGTCGACGGAGTCGAGCTGGTGCGCGGCGAAGGCGCCGGCCTGCTTGAGCATGGCGTCGACGATGGTCGTCTTGCCGTGGTCGACGTGGGCGACGATGGCGACGTTACGGATGTCGTGACGGGTGGGCATACTTGCGGCGCTTCTCCCGGAATCGTGGATGGCGGCGCGTACGGTCCGGCACGCGCGCCCGCCGGGCAGAACACGCCGCGGCCACTTCCATGGTACGGGCCCAACCCGACTTCGGCTCCCTCAGGCCTCCGACGAGGCCTCTGACCTGCGGTTTCATCTTTTCCACCCAGGCAGCGGACGACCCTGCGCAAGGGTTTCCCCCCGCGACGGCGGGAACCCCCACCGGGGAGAGCGGCGGCGCCGGACGGCCTTTCGTGGGTTCGGCACCGCCGGATTGCGGCGCGTGCGCTGATCACCGCTGCGGCGGGAAAAGACCGGGGTGACCCCGAGAGAGCGAGCCGCCGCAACGGCGCGCAAGCCCCACCGGGGAGAGCGGCGGTGTCGGGCGGCCTGCCGCGGGGGTGGGGCCGTCGGGTTGCGGTGCCGTGGGAGGAGGGGTGCTCAGCCGGCTGCCAGGCGGCCGCGGGTTGCGCCGCCGCCGAACGTCGCCGGGAGCAGGCCGGCCAGGATGATGCCGCCGAGGAGCGCGCCGCCCAGGGCGCGGGCGGGGGGCGGGGTGCCGGGGTCGTAGCGGGTTCCGTACGTGCCGACGTCGTGTTCGGCGAGGGCGCGGGCCTGGCGGGCGAGGGAGTCCGCGTGCCCGGTCTCGGAGCGCATGGTGCGCGGGTCGCGGGCGCCGCGCGCGAGGGCCAGGTGGCGCTCGGCCTCGGCGAGGCGGGTGCGGGCCCGGCACCCGACGGCCCCCCGGTGCGTGGTGACGAAGTCCCGCGCGGCGGCGACTTCCCCCCGCACCCGCCGCAGGGCCCGCTCGGCCCGCGCCCGCATCCGCTCCTCGTGCCCCGGGCCCGGCGCGGCGTCGAGCGCGGCCGCCGTCTCCTCCACGTGCCGCAGCACGGCCCGCGGGTCGTACCGCCCGCTCTCGACCTCGCGGCGGGCGCAGGCGAGCGCGCGGGCCTGCGGGCTGCCGCGCGGGGCGCGCGCCTCGGCCTCCGCCAGGGCGGCGGGCAGCCGTGCGGTGGCGCCGGTCAGCTCGTGGGCGCGGCGCAGCGCGGCGAGCGTCAGGACGCGGGCCTGGGACAGGGCGGCCTCCCCGGCGCGCAGCGAGATCGCGGCGGCGTCGCTGTCGTCGGCCGCGAGGGCGCGCCGGGCCTCGGCGAGCGCGGTCGTGGCGAAGGCGAGCCGGTCGCGGGCCTCTCCGGGGTGACGGGCGACGGCCGCGAGGGCGGTCGCGCTGCAGTGCCCGGCGAGGGCGGCGAGCGCGGCCTCGGCGGTGGCGACGCGCGGGGCGAGGGATCCCGCGGCGGCCTCGGCGCGGGCGAGGATGCCCGCCGCGTTGTCCCTGAGGCCGCGCAGGCGGTCGAAGGACTCGGACTCGGCGTCCAGGCGGCGGTTGGCGCTGGTGCAGTGCGAGCAGATCTCGTCCAGGGTGCGGCGGCGGATCTCCTCGTCTTCGTAAGGCGCGTCGTCGAGGGCCTGCCGCAGCCGGAAGGCGTCGGCGAGCTCGCCCTTGGCGTAGGCCACGGCCTCGGCGAAGGGCCGGGCGGCCGCCTCGCCCAACTGGGCGGCGGCGAAGTGGAGTTCCTCGGCGCTGGTGCGGACGGCGTCGTCCGTCTCGACCAGGGCGCGCGCGGCCTCCGCGTCGAGCTCGGGCAGCGGGGTCAGGGGCTGGGCGAGGCGGGCGAGGCCGGGCGGGGTGGCCGTCGCGGGGGCGTACGGCCGCCCGTGTCCGGCGCGCCGTCTGCGGGAGGTGCGCCGGGCGCACAGGTACAGCCCGAGGAGGCACAGCCCGGCGCCCATGGCGACGGGGAGCCAGACCCGGCGGTGCCCGGGGACGAGACCCTCGCCGCCGGGGTCCTTGCTGCCGGGCGAGATGGCGGGCGGGCGCACCGGCTCGCCCTGCAGGACAGCGCGGTAGCCGTCGGCGGCGCCGATGGCCGCCCCGGCCCAGTCGTGCTGGGCGACGGCGGGCGCGATGGCCGTGTCGGCGACGGCCTTGAGCTGGTCGGCGCGGAAGCCGGAGCGCTTGTCGGCGGAGACGGCGTACTGCTGGCCGTGGGTGGCGACGGCGAGCAGGACCTCGTGCTCGCCGAGGCCGTTGCGGTCGGCGGTGGCGTCCGCCCAGGCGCGCGCGGAGCGCCCGGAGAAGTCGCGGACGTAGGTGACGTAGAGCTGCACGCGGTGCGTGGTGCGCAGCCGTTCGAGCGCGGTGGTCACCTGGGCGCGGCGCCGGCCGAGCGCCCCGACGGTGTCGGTGATGCGGCCGCCGGCGTCCAGGTCGAGGGGGGTGTCGGCGCGGGTGACGGGGGCGGGGAGCAGCAGGGCGCACAGCGCGAGGAGGGCGCCGGCGAGGGCCCAGCCCGGCGCCCCCTTCCCGTACCGCCTCGAAAGCCGCGTCACACTTGGGAGCGTATGGCGGTAATGCCCGTTCCGCTACCGGGGGCAAGGGGCTGAGTACGGAGCGTGTGCACGCTCCCGCGTGCGCCGGGACCACGCGGCGCGCACGCCGGGTGCCGCATTCACTCCCGGCTCACGCCCGCCTCACACCCGCCTCGCACCCGCCTCACACCCGGCGGCGGATCTTGCTCCCGAGCCATACCAGCGGGTCGTACTTCCGGTCGACGGCGCGCTCCTTCAGCGGGATCAGCGCATTGTCGGTGATCTTGATGTGTTCGGGGCAGACCTCCGTGCAGCACTTGGTGATGTTGCAGTAGCCGAGCCCGTGCTCCTCCTGCGCGGAGCGCTTGCGGTCCAGGCCCGCCTCGCTCGCCCCGTCCAGCGGGTGCATGTCCAGCTCGGCGACGCGCATCAGGAAGCGGGGGCCGGCGAAGACCGGCTTGTTCTCCTCGTGATCACGCACCACGTGGCAGGTGTTCTGGCACAGGAAGCACTCGATGCACTTGCGGAACTCCTGGGAGCGTTCCACGTCCTCCTGCTGCATCCGGTACTCCCCCGGCCCGAGCCCGGCCGGCGGGACGAAGGAGGGGACCTCGCGCGCCTTGGCGTAGTTGAAGGACACGTCCGTCACCAGGTCCCGCACCACGGGGAACGCCCGCATCGGGGTGATCACGACGGGCTCGTCCGGGTCGAGCAGCGACATCCGCGTCATGCACATCAGCCGCGGCCGCCCGTTGATCTCCGCGCTGCACGAACCGCACTTGCCCGCCTTGCAGTTCCAGCGCACGGCGAGGTCGGCGGCTTCGGTGGCCTGGAGCCGGTGGACGATGTCGAGGACGACCTCGCCCTCGTTGACGGTCACGGTGTAGTCGACGAGGGAACCGCCGTCCGCATCGCCCCGCCACACCTTGAAGTGGGCCTCGTAACTCAAGAGGTCAGCTCCTCGTCCGTCAGGTACTTCACCAGCTCCTCCTTGTCGAAGAGCGCGAGCAGGTCGTCACGGATCGGCGGCATTTCGCGCCGCTCCAGGCGCACCCGGCCCAGCAGCGGGTCCGCGCCCGGCTCGGTGCTGTCCCCGTTGAGCCGGCACACGAGGTTCAGCCGGCGCCACCGCCGGTCCATCGCCGGGTGGTCGTCGCGGGTGTGGCCGCCGCGGCTCTCGGTGCGCTCCAGGGCCGCCCGGGCCACGCACTCGCTGACCAGCAGCATGTTCCGCAGGTCGAGCGAGAGGTGCCAGCCGGGGTTGAACTGGCGGTGGCCCTCCACCCCGGCCCGCCGGGAGCGGGTCCGCAGCTCGGTCAGCCGGCGCAGCGCCTCCTCCATCTCCGGGCCCTTGCGGATGATCCCCACCAGGTCGTTCATGACCTGCTGGAGCTCCTGGTGCAGGGCGTACGGGTTCTCGGCCGGGCCGTCGGAGGCCGCCTGCTCGCCGTCGCCGCCCTCCGCGCTGAACGGCCGCAGGGCCTCCGCCTCCGCCGCCTCGATGTCGGCGTCGGAGACCACGGGCCGGCCGGCGCCGGGGAAGGACGAGGCGTGCTCGGCCGCGTACAGGCCCGCCCGGCGGCCGAAGACCAGCAGGTCGGAGAGCGAGTTGCCGCCCAGCCGGTTGGAGCCGTGCATGCCGCCGGCGACCTCGCCCGCGGCGAACAGCCCGGGCACGCCCACGGCCGCCGCCGTGTCGGGGTCGACGTCCACGCCGCCCATCACGTAGTGACAGGTGGGGCCGACCTCCATCGGCTCGGCCGTGATGTCGACGTCCGCCAGCTCCTTGAACTGGTGGTGCATGGAGGGCAGTTTGCGCTTGATGTCCTCGGCGGGCAGCCGGGTGGACACATCCAGGAACACCCCGCCGTGCGGGGAGCCGCGGCCCGCCTTGACCTCGGAGTTGATGGCGCGCGCCACCTCGTCGCGCGGGAGCAGCTCGGGCGGGCGGCGGTTGTTGTCCGGGTCCTGGTACCAGCGGTCGCCCTCGGCCTCGGACTCGGCGTACTTCTCCTTGAAGACGTCCGGGACGTAGTCGAACATGAACCGCTTGCCGTCGCTGTTGCGCAGCACCCCGCCGTCGCCGCGCACCGATTCGGTGACGAGGATGCCCTTGACCGACGGCGGCCAGACCATGCCGGTCGGGTGGAACTGCACGAACTCCATGTTGATCAGCGACGCCCCGGCGAGCAGCGCCAGCGCGTGCCCGTCCCCGGTGTACTCCCAGGAGTTGGACGTCACCTTGAAGGACTTGCCGATCCCGCCGGTGGCCAGCACGACGGCCGGGGACTCGATCGCGAAGAACCGGCCGGACTCCCGCGCGTAGCCGAAGACGCCCGCGATGCGGTCGCCGTCCTTCAGCAGGCGGGTGACCGTGCACTCCTGGAAGACCTTCAGCCGGGCCTCGTAGTCGCCGAACTCGCGGTGGTCCTCCTGCTGCAACGAGACGATCTTCTGCTGCAGGGTGCGGATCAGCTCCAGGCCCGTGCGGTCGCCGACGTGCGCCAGCCGCGGGTACTCGTGGCCGCCGAAGTTGCGCTGCGAAATCTTCCCGTCCCGGGTGCGGTCGAAGACGGCGCCCCAGGTCTCCAGCTCCCAGACCCGGTCGGGTGCCTCACGGGCGTGCAGCTCGGCCATCCGCCAGTGGTTGAGGAACTTGCCGCCGCGCAGGGTGTCGCGGAAATGGACCTGCCAGTTGTCGCCCTCGTTGACGTTGCCCATGCTGGCGGCGATGCCGCCCTCGGCCATCACGGTGTGGGCCTTGCCGAAGAGCGACTTGCAGATCACGGCACAGCGCATGCCCCGCTCGCGGGCCTCGATGGCGGCGCGCAGCCCGGCGCCCCCGGCACCGACCACGACGACGTCCCAGGCTTGTCGGGCCGTACGCGACATCAGAAAGCACCTCTCCTTTAGAGCGTGAAGGCGTGGGGTGGAACGGGCCGACTAGAAGAACCGCGGGTCGTCGAAGACGCCACTGGCGACCAGGTAGACGTAGAAGTCGGCGACCGCCACGCTGACCAGCGAGGCCCAGGCGAGCTGCATGTGGCGGGCGTTGAGCGCACTGACCCAGCCCCACATGCGATAGCGCACGGGGTGCTTGGAGAAGGTGCGGATCCGGCCGCCGACGATGTGCCGGCACGAGTGGCAGGAGAGGGTGTACGCCCAGATCAGGGCGATGTTGGCGAGGAGGACCAGGGTCCCGAGGCCCATGTGGCCCCACTCGCCGCGCGCGTTGCGGAAGCCGAGCGCCGTGTCGTAGGTGAGGATGCCGGCGACGATCACCGCGAAGTAGAAGAAGTAGCGGTGGACGTTCTGCAGGACCAGCGGGAAGCGCGTCTCGCCGGAGTAGCTGCGGTGCGGCTCGGCGACGGCGCAGGCCGGGGGCGAGGCCCAGAAGCCGCGGTAGTACGCCTTGCGGTAGTAGTAGCAGGTCAGCCGGAAGCCCAGCGGGAAGATCAGGATCAGCAGGGCCGGCGAGAGGCTCCACCAGGAGCCGAAGACCTCCCAGTCCGCGCCGTCCTTCATCGGGACGCAGTTCTCCGCGATGCAGGGCGAGTAGAACGGGGAGACGTAGGGCGCCGCGTAGTAGTCGTCGCCCGCGAAGGCCCGCCACGTCGAGTAGACGACGAAGGCGAAGAGCCCGGCGGCGGTGGCGGCGGGCTGCAGCCACCAGCGGTCGGCACGCAGGTGGCGGGCGGGGATCGTGGCGCGCGAGGGGTGATGGACCCCGCCTTGGGCGGGCACCCCGGCGGAGGTCGCGGATCGGGGGTCGGTACCAGTGGCCAAGAGGGACTCCGGGGAGGAGCGGAAGGGGGTGGGTCGGGTGCTGCCGCGCTGCCCGGCCCCGTCAGGGAGCGTGCCGGTCCCGGCAGCCGAGCCCCTCCTCGTCCGCGTCCTTCCACAAGGACGCGTCGTACGGGGCGTCGGGGACCGGCACCAGCTCGGGGCGCGGCCGCTCCGCGGGGTGGTGGACGTCGCGCAGGAGGGTGACGCTCTCGCGCAGGTGGGCGGCGTCCGTGCGCACCCGGCGCAGTTCGAGATCGCGGTTGCCCAGGTGCTGCTCCAGGCGGGAGAGCGCCCGGCCGAGATCGTCCAGACAGCGCTGGACCGCGGTCACTTCGTCTTGCAGGGACATGTCTGACCCTCACTTCCGCTGTCGGCGGTTGCGGGTGGCGACGGTGATGCGACTGAGAGTGTCGCGCGTCACACCCCTCCGGGGGAAGATAGCGATCGCGCCTTCGCCGGAACGGGTACGGCACGCGCCGGAACGCTGCAGAAACGTTCGTGCACGAGGGGCGCGCCGAGGGACGGGGGCCGCGGAATCGTTCGTCCACGCGGGTGGCGTACACCCGGGCGGCGCCGTGTCGGCGCGCAGCCGGACCGACTGTCGCATTCAGTGGTGAGCAGTAGATGCGATCAGCAGCGCAATACGCCGAAAGAGTCCGGCGAGCGAGCCCGGCGGAGGTGGCACCACACATGGCCCTTGACCGATCTCTGCGGGCCCTGCGCACCCGTACGCGCTCTCCACGACCCCTGCGTTCCCGTACGCGATCCCTGCGGGTTCCGCAGGCGCTGCGCTCCCGTACGCAATCCCTGCCGGCCCCGGGCTCCCGTACGCGGCCCGGTTTCGTCCGGCGCGGTGCCGTCGGGCGCGGTGCCGTCCGACGCGGTGCCGTCCTGCTCACCGCCGGGATCCTGCTCACCGGCTGCGGACTCGACCAGGACGGCGACGGCGTCGTCACCCCGCAGGACATCGCCGCCGCCCCCCGGGCCAAGGTCGCCGACGGCGGCACCCTCACCTGGGCGATCGACGCCCTGCCCAGCACCCTCAACACCTTCCAGACGGACGCCGACGCCACCACGCAGCGGGTCGCCGCGGCCGTCCTGCCCGCCCTGTTCACCCCCGACGGGCGCGGCCGGCCGCAGCGCAACGCCGACTACCTGCGCTCGGCCGAGGTCGTCCAGCGCGAACCGCACCAGGTCGTCGTCTACAAGCTCAACCCCAAGGCCGTCTGGAGCGACGGCAAAGCCGTCACCGCCGCCGACTTCGAGGCCCAGTGGAAGGCCCTGCGCGGCAAGGACAGCGCCTATTGGCCGGCCCACAACGCCGGCTACGACCGCATCGACCGGGTCGAGCGCGGCGCCGACGCGCAGGAGGTCAAGGTCACCTTCGCCCGCAGCTGCGCCGACTGGCCCGCCCTGTTCACCCCGCTCTACCCGAAGGCCGTCATGAGCAGCGCGGACGGCTTCAACGACGGCGCCCGCACCGAACTCAAGGCCTCCTCGGGCCCCTTCCGGATCGCCGCGCGCGACACCAAGCAGGGCACCCTCACCCTCGCCCGCGACCCCAAGTGGTGGGGCGACCGGGCCAAACTGGACCGGCTGGTCCTCCGGGCCGTACCGCGCGCCGAACGGGCCGAGGCGCTGGCCGCCGGCAAGCTCGACCTCGCCGACGTGAACCCGGCCGACGCCCGCCGCATCACCGCCGCGAACAAGCCCGCCAAGCAGGACAAGGGCGACAAGCCACCGGCCGCCGCGGCCCCGCCCACGCCCGCCCTGCGCGGCATCGCCGTCCGCAAGTCCCTGGAGCCCGGATACACCCAGCTCGCCCTCAACGGAGCGAGCGGCCCGCTCGCCGACGAGCGCGTACGCCGGGCCGTCGCCCGCGCCATCGACCGCCGGGCCCTCGCCAAGTCCGTCCTCGGACCGCTGGGCCTGCCCACCGAGCCGCTCGGCAGCCACCTCTTCCTCGCCGGCCAGGAGGGCTACGAGGACAACAGCGACGCCATCGGCGGCCCCGACCCCAAGGCCGCCCAGGCCCTCCTCGCGGAGGCCGGCTGGAAGCAGGACCGCGACGGGAGCGGCCACCGGACGGCGGCGGGGGCGGACGGGTCGGACGGCCGTTCGGGCACGCCCGGCAGAGCCGTCGACATGCGCCCCGGCCCCCAGGCGGGCCCCGAGCCTGCGGACGGGGACGATCCGGATGACCCGTACGACCCGGAAGGCGTCGCGGACGGCTCCGCGGACCTGTCCGACCTCGAGGACGGGATCAACGGGCTCACCGAGTCCGCCTGGCCCGACGGCAAGCGCACCGCCCGCGACGCCGGCGGGAAGGCGGCCGCCGCCCCGGTCCGCATGAAGAACGGCAAGAAGCTCACCCTGCGCTTCGTGGTGCCGGTCAGCTCGGGCACGGACTCCCTGCGGAGCGTGGCGGACCGCATCGCCCGCCGTCTCGACGCGGTCGGCATCGCCACCGAGATGACCAAGGTCGCCGACGTCGGCTTCTTCAAGGACCACATCGCGGCGGGCAGCTACGACCTCGCCCTCTACTCCTGGCCCGCCACGGCCTACCCGTCGACGGACGCCCGCCCCCTCTTCGCCAAGCCCCAGCCCGCCGCGGACGGCTCCCTGCAGGTCGAACAGAACTACACCCGCGTCGGCACCGACCGCATCGACCAGCTCTTCGACCAGGCCTCCACCGAACTCGACGCAGAAGCCTCCCGCGACCTCGCGGGCCGCGCGGACGCCCGCATCTGGGCCCTGGCGGGCTCGATCCCCCTCTACCAGCGCCCGCAACTGGTGGGTGCCCGCAAGACGGTGGCGAACGCGGGAGCGTTCGGTCTGGGGGCGCCGCGGTACCAGGACATCGGGTTCAGGAAGTAGGGGGCGGCGGCACCGGGGG